>DXHP01000062.1 GCA_019113305.1 Candidatus Ignatzschineria merdigallinarum
TAAGAACTGATGAGGATTTTATAGTGTATCACATCAACTGTCAACACTATGTTTCTATTTGCTTATCATTTGATCTAACCTTGAGAATAACGACGTTTACTAAGTCTTAAATCAAGCAACTAGCATCTAAAATATTAACTTTTTAATCCCGCCATCGTCATAAAGATACGAATAATATACGCGAGAATAAAGAGAGATGTCACACCACCGCACCACAATAAAACTAACCATCCTAAATTCTTTAATCTTGAAGGACTATTCATCATTAACTCCTTAATTGATCTATCTGAATCTATAAAAAAATGAAAATCCCGGACAAGAATGAGGGCTCTTGCCGGGATTTTCTCTTAAATTAGTACCCTTCGCCGGCAACAACCTTGCCACGGAATACGAAGTACGTCCAACTTAAGTAAAAAATAATGATCGGTAGCATAATAAGCGTCCCCACTAAACCAAACATCTGACTAGAAGCGGCGGAGGAAGCCATTTCCAGCGTAATACTTGGTGGGATGATATAGGGGAAGAATAGTGAGGTATAACCTACCATGCCACAAATCATTATAAAAACCGTCAACATGAAACCTTTGCCGGCGCTCGTTGTATTTCTGAGAAGCATTAATAACACAAGTCCAATCACAATCATCGAGCCAATCACAAGATAGAGTCTTAGGCCGGTTAGGAGCGGCATCAATTTACTTGAGAAAAGCATTGCAATTAAAATCGCAACTAATACGGCAATTAAGGCAAAGATCATAGGCTTTTTAAAGCTGATCAATAAGTTCTTAAGAACATCATTGCCTTTCATTGCACCCCAGAAAACACCAATTACTGCAAACATCACCATCAAACCAACGCCCGTTAAGAGAGAGAAAGGAGAGATCCAATCTAAATCTGTTCCGTCAAAGAAGTGAGTTCCTTGCGCCGTTGTTCCGATGATAAATCCTTCTAAAAAAGCACCCGCCATCATTCCTTGCATTAATGCCGCAAGATAGGAACCTACGATAAAAGCAATCGTCCAGATTCTTTTGTGACCAACCGGAGAATGCACTCTAAATTCAAATGCAACACCCCGAAGAATGAGTGCGAATAACATCACTACAATCGGGAATGTAAATGCTTCTAAAATAACTGCATACGCTAAAGGAAATGCGCCCATTAACGCAGCACCGCCCAAGATCAACCATGTTTCGTTTCCATCCCAAACGGGAGAAATTGAATCGATAAATTCATCTTGAATCGCTTCTTGTTTGACAAAAGGAAGTAAGATTCCTACACCGAGGTCAAAACCATCTGCCACAATATAAACGGCGACCCCGATCAAAATCACAAGCGCCCAAACAACTGATAAATCAAAAGTCATTATTGTGCTCCTTTAACTGAATCATTACTTGCTTCTACTTGATGATCATCACCAAGCCCTTTTCTCATTAAACGAATCATATAGAGATAACCTGTAACGAACACCAAACCATAAACCACGATGAATCCAATCAAGCTTAAGCTCATGTGCAACGTTGTATGGGGTGATACCGCATCTGCTGTTCTTAATAAACCCGTAATAACCCAAGGTTGACGACCCACTTCCGTCACAAACCAACCTGCAAGAATCGCTAATAATCCCGTCGGTCCCATCCATACAATAAATGTTAACCAATACTTATTCGTATAGAAGGTGCCTTTTTTACGTTGATAAAGACTAATAAGCGCTGCTAACAACATCAAACCACCGAGTGCTACCATGATTCTAAATGCCCAGAATACTATCGGAACATTAGGACGATCCGCTTTTGAGACTTCATCAAGTGCCGGCACTTGATCCGTTAAACTATGCGTTAAGATAATACTGCCCAGTACCGGAATTGAAACTTCAAAACGATTTGTTTCATTCTCTTGATCCGGCAATGCAAATAGTACTAATGGTGTCGCGCCGTAACCTTCATTTGTCCAGTGCCCTTCCATTGCCGCAATTTTCATCGGTTGATGTTTCAAAGTATTTAAACCATGTAAATCGCCGGCAAAAATCTGTAATGGAATCGTAATCACTAAGAACCACATCGACATCGAGAACATCTTTTTGTACTCAGGATTTTGATTGCCCTTACGAAGATGCCAAGCTGCAACAGATCCGACAAACAGTGCCGTTGTGACAAATACTGCTAAGCCCATATGTACTAAGCGATAAGGAAATGATGGATTGAAAACAACTGCAAACCAATCGACAGGAACGACACGATTATCAATAATTTCATAACCTGCCGGCGTCTGCATCCAGCTATTTGAAGAGAGAATCCAGAACATTGAGAGGAATGTTCCCAGCGCGACCATACAGGTTGCAAAAAAATGCGTTTTCTTACCAACGCGATTTTCACCAAATAACATCACGCCGAGAAAACCTGCTTCTAAGAAGAATGCGGTTGTAACTTCATAAGTTAAAAGTGGCCCTGTAATTCCACCGGCAAAGCGCGAAAACTCGCTCCAATGGGTTCCAAACTGGAATGCCATTACCACACCAGACACAACGCCCATTCCAAAGTTTACGGCAAATATCTTACTCCAAAATTTATAGATATTTTCGTACTTTGCTTTACCTGTTTTTAACCAAAGAAAATGAATCACTGCAAGATACGAGGCAAGACCAATCGTAATTGCCGGAAAGATAATATGAAACGATACCGTAAAGGCAAACTGTATACGCGCCAAATCTAGCGCTTCAACTCCAAACATTTTAGAGCTCCTAAGATAGATAAAAATGTGTAATTGGGCACACTCTAACAATGACCTAAATCAAAAAACAGGTGCAGTTTCTGATAAGAAACTAGTACAGTTCTACAAAAACGACAGAATTATAAGAAGTTTCTGTAAATACAGAAACTTCCAGATGGTGGTTTTTTATGAATCCCTAAAATTCTGGTACATTTTTTTCTAAAACAGAGCGATTTTTACGATTATCACCAATATTTCAACAACAATTTTGATCCTATTATCCACGCACAATACAAAATATTTCAAAAACGAAGCCGATATATCGCTGACCACAACTCTTAAATCAATCAATATTGAACTGAAATATAACAACAATCAATTCATACAAAGTAGATACGCATTTGCATTAAAAAAATATCACGACAGCAATTGGAATGGTGCGCCACAGTTCTTTTTAGGGCACATTATTCAGTAACCTGTGATCTCGATAATTCCTACAACTAATTAATCGTTGGTTTCCCTGATTCTTGCCACAACTCATGAATCATCTGCCCCAATCGCGCCATTGCTTCATCCAATTCTGCCGTCCACTTTAAACCATAATTTAAGCGAATATGATGACGAAATTCTTGTGATGCCGAGAAAATTGGCCCAGGAGCAATACTAATATGCTGTGCTAATGCTCGGCGATAGAGTTCTAAAGCATCAATCTCTTTTGGCAATTCTACCCAAAGAAAATACCCGCCCATTGGCATCGTAGCTTTCGCTTCTTTCGGGAAAAATGTCCGAATTGCGTCTAACATTTTTTCCTGAGATTTCTGTAATTCTGCACGAAGGCGCATTAAATGCCGATCATAATTACGATGTTTTAAATAATGGCTAATGGCTAACTGCGATGGCACAGAAGGTGAAATCGTGGTCATTAACTTTAAACGCTCAATCTGTTTAGCATAACGCCCAGCCGCAACCCAACCAACCCGAAATCCCGGCGCTAAAGACTTACAGAAAGAATCACAATGTAATACCAAACCTTCTGTATCTAACTCTTTTAAATATGCCGGCAATTCTGCATCAAAATAGACTTCAGAATAAACATCATCCACCACAACCGGCACTTGATGCATTTTGACCAAATCATAGAGTTGAACTAAATGAGATTGCGGCATTGTACAACCCGTGGGATTTTGATATTTCGTCATCAACACGATCGCTTTAATATCGAAGTTATTCAGCATATCGCCCAAATACTCAATATCCATTCCTGTTTGTACATCTACCGGAATTTCAACAGCCTTTAATTGCAAGCGCTCTAAAATCTGTAAAATCGCATAAAAACATGGTGCTTCAATTGCCACCAAATCACCAGGTTTTGTCACAGCTTGTAACGATAAGCTCAATGCTTCCATTGCGCCGCTCGTAATAACCAATTCCTCACGCTGAATTTTTAAACCATTCAAGCGATAACGCAACTCAATCTGCCTTGCAAGTTCCCGTGAACCGCCCGGCATATCGGAAACTAATTCATAAGATGCGTGTGTTAATCCCGTTAACGATTTTGCCATGCTATCTGTTAAGTGATTAATCGGAAATAACTCAGGGCTAGGAAATGCCGAACCAAACGGAATGTGCGAAGCATCTTTATGGCTCTCCAAAATGGAGAAGATAAAATCGCTCATCTCGATATTCTGTTCTTTGATCGGTTTTGCAATAATCGCATTCGATGTTTCTGAAAGCGATGAAGCATAAGGCTGCGGTGACAATGAATGGTTCTGTAATAGATCTTCCACAAAATCTACCGCATCTTGAGAAAATGTTGAAACGGGAAGATCTTTTGCACCACTCTCTTTAAATGCGGGATTAATATAGAAACCCGAACGTTCTTTGGCATAGATAACGCCCTGTGTTTCCAATAGAAAATAAGCTTGCTGCACGGTTGCTGGACTAACACCATAAATTTGACTCGCTTTACGCAAAGAGGGAAGTTTTTCGCTCTGCTTCAAAACGCCGGTATGAATCATCTCACTAATTTGATTAGCAATTTTTTCATAAAGTGTCATTTATTTTCCTAAGGCACCAGTTTCAGGCGCACAACATCATCCATTTCGTACTAAATAAATTCCCTTCTCCTCATAATCCGCTATATTGATCTCAGCAGCTATGACGAAATCATCTTATAAAACCATTTTGACAGATCAAACAGTCAAAGATGCTTGCTTTGGAATTACCCTAGATTCTCAAATTTCTATAACTTCTTAACTTTCTCTCAAGTGAGAAACTTGGATCATTCTACACAAGAAACTTGATCTACGTCTATGTTTTTCACTGGATTCTCTTTTTTCACAACTTGTTTTGTCAATAAATGTTCATGGTCAATCAAACAATTATTATCACGATTCTTTTCGCAATTGCGGCGCTTCTTCATGGTTTAACCGGACTCGGTTTCCCGATGATTACAACAAGTGTCCTCGCGAATATGTTCTCTTTTGAAAAAGCCATCATCATTGCGCTTCTACCTTCTCTTCTCATCAATCTCATTATGCTATTGAGCCAAAATGAACGTCCTTTTTTACAAGAACTAACATATTACATACGCCAATACTGGCTCCTAATCCTTTCCAGCATTATCGGTGGCTATTTTGGCGTAAAGCTTCTATTACTACTCGATGTCGTTTATCTCTATCTCTTACTTTCATTCATTATTCTGTTCTATGTCTTCACCAGTTTTATCGGCATTCGCTGGCGCATTCCCATTAATGCTTTTACATTAATTCTCTTTGGATCACTTGCCGGTCTGATTGGTAATGCGACAAATGCGATGGCACCGCTTTTAATGATCTATCTGTTATCTACCGATAAAAGCACAAAAGAGATTATTAAAGCTGGAAACCTCGCTTATCTTACCGGCAAAATTGTGCAATTTTGGATGCTAAAATCTGCAATATTTGCACTTCCTAACATCGAACTTCTGACCTTAGGGTTTATCACCTTGCTCTCATTACTGTTTCTTTTTATTGGTATTAAGTTTCGTGCGAAGGTTTCAAAATTATTCTTTACTCGCTTAATTCTCATCATTTTATTAATTTTAGGAATTCGTGCGGGAATAAATGGTATGATGCTGCTCTTAGGATAGATTTTAACGAGCTTTGCGCAGAAAATATAATAGCGTTACTAATGAAAAAAGATGAATTGCGCATTTACCATTTCTAAATATTTCTTCGGCTACTTTATTACGCCGATGGTTACCATTTCAGTGTTAGCTCTAATGGGGCTCTCCCTTATTCACTCAGAAAATATTTGGCTCGCATCCCTTGGCGTTTTTTACTTCATTATTTTACTCGCGATTCCTTTTTTTAATATCAGCAAATGGCTCTATTTATCTGCATCTGAAGCATTTATGATTACAATGGTTTGGAGCAGTTTTATTCTCTATCTTACGCTCTTTAGTCATATCAATCCGCTCTACCCATTTATGATGGCACTATTGCCCATCATCCCCACTTTCAAAGCCATCGGTGATCGAGTTTTGCATTGGGGACATAAACTCATCTCTTTAAAATTATTTAAAGGTGATTATGTCAAAGATCGTCATGCCGCAAAATATCAGTTAGAAGATATTGATAAGATGTCTGGCGAAGAATTTGAGCACTATATTGCCAATCTCATCTCTTATTTTGATTTTAAAAAAATTCGTGTCTCCAGCTACAGCAATGATAAGGGCTTAGATGTCTATGCAGAGCAAAATAAAATTCGTTACGGTTTTCAATGTAAGCGCTGGGGGAAAAATGTTACACTCGCAGCTGTTCAAGAGATCTATACTGCTAAAGATCTTTACGAGCTTGATAAAATTATTGTAATTACCAATAGCGGATTTACAAAAGCAGCGATTGATGCGGCAATTAAACTTGATGTGATTTTGATTGATCGTAAACGTTTAGGCGAGATGATCCGCAATATTCAACCGGCAAAGACAAGAACAAAGCCTCAAGAAGTGATCAAACCAAAAGGCAAGGCAAAGATCACTTTGTAGTATCACAAGATGAGATGAATATTTTATAGTAAAATCGGCTTTAAATTATTTGATGAAAGGTTCTATTCAAAAAGAGACCCATCGCCGGAGAGAATGGTTGCTCTTCTTTATCAATCTCGCACCAGCGGTTGTAAATCATTATTTCTGAAATGAAATGACTATACTTCAACTACTCAATGATTATTATTGGCTCACAAAAAAGCTCCGGCACGATGGGAATTTCCATCATTGCCGAAGCTTTATCAAATTCTAAAAATACTCAAATCATCATTCATTATTAGAAAATGAGATCTATCATCAATCTACTTCTTAGTGACTTCCGTCACTAACATGCAAACATCTTTCTCTGCTTGCCCTGTTAACACAATATCTACACCATCACGCTCTTTGAAAAGCACCGAATCATATTGCGCAAGCGGTACCACATCGCCTTCAAAAATCAGCTCACAACCTTCAAAGACAGTGATTAATGTAAAGTCACCTTTACGATTGTATACTTCACCATTTTTAAGTGTGACACACGCTAATTCATGAGAAACAGCTTCATCGCGGCTCATCACGTTATAATCTAAAACAGGACCATCTGCACTTAAAACTTCGGCATGATCGCCACCATCAAATGTTACAACCGGACCTTGATAAGCTAATGTTTTCTGCGCTTCGCCGAGCTTTAACTCTGCACTTTTACCAGAAAGAACGCTTAAACTTCTTGAAACACCTGGATAATGTGAGAAACTTCCTGGGAAAATAATCGCAGCTGCACTCACGCGCCACTCAAAATTACTCAGATCAGCAGTCAATGGCCAAATGACGATTTGACGCGTTGTTCCTAATCCATTTTTCCAAGGCTCTTCATTCAATGTACTGTATTTAATGAGTTCCATATTTTTCTTAAGCCCTCTTATCTTGTAGATACTGAATTTATCAAATTGTTGTAAGTTTTCTTAAGTTTCCTCAAACCTATTTCGACTTTACGATTCTTACAATGATATTGATTTTGAGAGCTTTTTGCAAAGATTCTTCCTGTTTTTCCCACATCTTGAGATATTTTATTTTTTTATTGGGATTTTGCCGAAAAAACTTTAAAATATCTTCTTTAAACCCTCAAAAGGATGACCTAAAACGATGTGTGGAATCTTTGGCGCAATTAGTGACAATCACAACATTCTTCCCACCCTTTTAAATGGCTTAGAACAGCTCGAATATCGAGGCTATGATTCTGCCGGCATTGCCTTTATTAGCAAAGGTCGAACAGAACGTATTCGCGCTGTGGGTCGCGTTGAAAATCTTCGCAATGAAGCGAGTCGTTATCAAAGCACCATTGCAATTGGTCATACTCGCTGGGCAACGCACGGCGGCGTGAGCGTTGAAAATGCGCATCCGCATCAATCGCACCATCTGATGATCGTGCATAACGGCATTATTGATGCTTATGAAGAACATAAAAAGCGCCTAATCCAAAAAGGTTACGCCTTTGACTCTGAAACAGATACCGAAGTACTTGCACATCTTTTACATGAAGCAACTTTAAATAGTGCCGATTTAATCAGCGCCGTCAAGCAAGTTATTGCAACCGTTACCGGCAATTATGCGCTATTAGTGATGGATCAAAATGATCCCACATCATTAATCGCCACCGCGCAAGGTTGTCCGCTCATCTTAGGATTAAAGAATGACACTACTTTTATTGCTTCAGATATCGCCGCCATTATTCCTGAAACCAATCGTTTGATCTATTTAGAACAAGGCGATTGTGTGATCATGCAAGCTGGCAATATTGCCTATTTCAGCAATCAAGCAGAACAAGTATTAAGCCCAACAGCAATTTCTGAAAAAATCCAAATCTCCGATCTCTCAATCGAGAAACTCGATATCGGTCATTATGCGCATTTTATGCTTAAAGAGATCTTTGAGCAGCCTCATGTCATCGAAAAAACGGCGTTAAAAGCAATCGCTCAACAATTTGATCCTGAGCTATTTGGCGAAAAAGCGGCAACACTATTTCCGCAAGTTAAGCGCATTCAGATTCTTGCTTGCGGCACATCTTACTTTGCCGGAATGGTGGCAAAATATTGGATCGAAAGCATTGCTAAAATTCCAACCTATGTGGAAATCTCTAGTGAATATCGTTATCGATAGGTTCTTATTGAAGATGGCACCATGATTGTGACCATTTCGCAATCTGGTGAAACTCTCGATACCATTGAAGCGAAAAAACATGCCGAAGAAAATGGTGCTTTTGCATCACTCGCCATCTGCAATGTTAAAGAGAGCGTTTTACCGAGAACAAGCGATTGCCGTCTCTATACGGAAGCCGGCATCGAAGTGGGCGTTGCTTCTACAAAAGCCTTTACCACGCAATTAACGGCGCTTTTCATTCTCGCCAATGCGCTTGCAAAATCGCAAGGAAAAATGGATGAAACAACGCAGAGCAAACATTTACAAATGCTTCGCGAATTACCGGCAATGATTGCACAAAGTTTCAACTGCCAAGAGATTGCCAGCCAATGGGGAACCTTACTGTTAAACGCAAAAAGTGCGCTCTATTTAGGGCGCGGCATTCACTTCCCAATTGCCGCAGAAGGCGCTCTGAAACTTAAAGAGATCAGCTATATTCATGCAGAATCCTATCCTGCTGGCGAATTAAAGCATGGTCCGCTTGCACTTGTGGATGATCAAATGCCAATCATCGCCCTGCTGCCACATGATGATTTATTTGAAAAAGTTCGTGCTAACCTTCATGAAGTTCTTGCCCGTAAGGGTAAACTCTTCATCATTACTGACAGTAAAGTCCCACTTGATGATCTTAAAGGTGCGCATATCATGCATGTACCGGAAGTAAGCGATGCACTTAGCCCCATTCTGCTCACGATTCCCGTACAATTGATTGCCTATTATGCGGCGCTTGTCCGCGGTGAAGATATTGATAAACCAAGAAACTTGGCAAAATCACTCACAGTAGAATAAGCGATTCAAATAAAGTCTTATTAAAAAATATTGAAAGCTCAAAAAATCCCAAAGATACGTTATGTCACTTTGGGATTTTTTTAATCTTAAAGATTCTATCGTCATTTCGGTTTAACAATAGCCGCCACAGTTACTTCCCATGAAATGGATAAAAGCACTCAAAGATTCGCAGCTTCGCTTTCTTCTTTATTTGCTAATTCCCCACACTGATAACATGGTGATTGGCTCTCTTCGCCGACGGCAATAATCCGGAAATCCCCTACACAATTACGGCATAATGGAATAATCGCATGCCCTTTAATATAGCGTTCAGAAACCACATCATTCAAGACCTGATAATAGATAATATTCGATTTGGGGAGATCTAATAATTTAATAAAATCATCCGCATAATAACGGCGATGCTTTTTAAGTTTCTGCACCGCTTTACGTAACATTCCCAAATTCTCAAGACTCGGAACCGCTTCCATGATCTCAAATTGTTTATCAATCTCTAGATCATGCTCTTCAATCTCTAATTTAATCGTTAATAATTGATCAATAAAAGCCTGAGATTGCTTCTCTTTTTGCATTTTGAGTTTTTTAATAATGCGAATCGAATTCGCCATTTCATCGGCAAAGGATGCGGAACTATTAAAAAGCTTCAAGAAATGCTCAATATCGGGATCATCCGATAGATTCGGATAGCGAATAATGTGATCTATTTCGCTCCAACCTTCTTCAAAGAGCGTTCGCATCTGAATCTCTACATAAACACGATCATCTTTATCACCCGTTTCAATAATGTAATGAATTGAGCGATAACCAATATCGTGAACTTTCTTTACAAATCGCTCATCAGATAGATAACTGGTGTCATCTCCTAATCGATAAAAGCAGGTCGGCGTTTCATAAAAATGATATTTTTCACGAATATAATGATCAAGGATTAACGCATCATCTTTAAAAAGATGTAAAACGCGAATCCCGATAAGATCGGTAATGATCGCGGCATAATTATCAACTGAAATATCTTGATACTTTGGCGATTGCTGGAGTTGCTTTCTTAAAATCTTAGCCATTAAATGCGCCGAATCTTTAATGCGCCAGCGCACAGAATGTACATGCTGATTTAAAAGTAGCTTGGAAGCAATATGCGATGCCACAATCGATAATTCCCGATCTTGCGACTCATGATGATTACCAATCTCTAGCAACTGATCCCACTGAATTCGGGTGCGATCAAAGGTATCTATTGGCAAATGATAAGCCGTTAAAAACTCTTCAGGTGTCCATTTATTCATAACAACTCAACTTTAATTAACAAGCGCATATTATGACAAAGAAATATTATAAAGACTTTATTTAAATACCTTAATTATCGATATACATCTTATTCAAAAAAAGCATCTGGCTCAGCGCGCACCATATAATTCGCATCCAAAAATGCATGCGTAATCTTTCCGGAAGGATCGATCACGTAAGTTGCCGGCATGGGGAGTTCGAATGAATCATCGCCGTTAAATTGGCTTAAATCAGCACCAATTGCTTTATAGATTTTTTGAATTTGATCATCTAATTGGAAAACCAAGCCAAATTTTTTTGCAATCGTATTATGGGTATCTGAGATAAATTGCAAGTTGAAGTTTTTCTCATCCATTAACGCCGTATGATATTCCGCTTTTTGCGGCGATATAAATAAGAATTGTATAGCCTGATGCTGAGGCTCGATATCTATCATACTGCCATCTTGTTTCGAGAGCAGCGCTTGATAATATTCTAATTCCGCCATACAAAATGGGCACCAGTTTCCTCGAAAGAAGTTGATGACAACCGGACCATTTTTCAAAAGATCCGTTAAGGAGAGAGATTCTCCATTGAAGTTCATCGCAAAATCTGGCGCGATATCGCCGGCTTTTAAAGCTTTCTCTTCTGGCTGGCTTGCCATTAATTGCTGTAAACTTTCCCCAAATGCCGCGAGAATTTCTGCGGGAACTTGCGCTGCCATCTGCTCTTGAATCATTGTTAATTTGTCGCTCAATTTCATAATATTCATTTCCTAAATATTTTCTAAATCTTCCCTTACGGGACATTTATGCACTACGCACATTGGTGATAATTTTCCCGAGAATATGATCAAGTTGCTCCATCTCTTCCGGCGTTAACGTATTCGTGATCGTCTGAATCCACTGCGTATGTTCCTCTAAAGCTTTTGCAATTAAATCCTTCCCTTCTTTTGTTAAAACTACCGAATATTTACGGCGATCCTCAATCACTTCCTGCTTTTCAATCAAGTGGTCCTTAAATAAAGTATTGAGCTGTTGCGTCATCGAAGCCTTAGAAACGCCGGATAATTCGGCAATAACTTGTGGTGTCAAAGCCCCTTTTTCTTGCAACAACGTTAAAACTAACAAACGTGATTCCGATAATTGATATTGATTGAGCTTCTCTTTGCACGATCGATCAATCGCTGTTGTCGTTGATAATAGCTTCATACAGAGCTTTAAATTCGTTAAAGCATCAGAACGTTGCAGCCCTATTACGTCGATCAATGCTTGATGTTTTGTCTCTAACATGTCGTTCTTCCTATTCATTCCCTGTTACTTTTTAAAAAAGTAAGTATGCGTACTATATTTTCAAAATAATTCTAAAGAAAGAACAAAAAGGTGTCAATAAAAAATCCCCTCATTTTTTCATGAGAGGATTTCTCTGTCGGGCGATAACTTATAATAGATATAAGCTTTAATTAGCTGAGAGCACTAGTTTACTACAACAACGCGCTCAGCCCCCATCGATAACAAAATAGATCCTACGAAATAAACCACTAATATGATGACGCCAAAATAGGCGAAAATAGAGAGTAACGAGAATTGAATAGCGGTACCAAAAATTCCATAAACAATATTGGTATTCATAAAGTTATAGATAGCAATGCCGAGATAGATACAGATTGAAACGACCATGAGCGCTATTCCATTAAGAGTATCTCCCGCAGGATCTGCAGCAGCTGATTGGTACCATGACATTCCCCATAAAAAAAGCGCGCCAGCAATGCCTAAAGCGATCAATGTTGGCATGGTGAAAAATCGATGGCCAAATTTTTCATCACAATGTTCATTAAAAAATGTAATCGCTAAATACAGCACTAATAATGCAGCCAAAACCCCAATGATAGAAATGACAATCATTCTCTCTTCCCTTTCGTCAAATAAATAACCAAAAGGTTATTATGCCGTAAATAAACGTAAAAGATAGTTAGCCACTTAGATAATAGGAGACCTACAACAAATCAACTAGACAATAAAAAGCCCAGCGAAAAGGAGGAGAACGCTAGGCAGTTTTTGTATTAATCATGCGTAATTGGTTGAAGTTACGTTGATTAATGTTGTTAACGCATTGTTAATACTTTATCAATTTCCAATTGACGCTGATTCTCTCCGCTATTTTGCAGATCTCGCCCTAACCAGAGATAAATCAGTGGTAAAACAAAAAGGGTAAAGATCGTTCCAATGAGCATGCCGGTAATGATCACTAATCCTAATCCTGAACGGCTCACTGCGCCGGCACCGCTGGCAAATAGTAACGGAATCAAACCAAAGACTAACGCTGCCGTTGTCATAATCACCGGACGAAGACGAATTTTGGTAGATTCAATAATCGCATTGAGCTTTGATAATCCTTCTTCTTGCAGATTATTGGCGAACTCGACAATTAAAATCCCATGTTTACTGATTAATCCGATCAACGTCACCAAGCCAATTTGGGTATAAATATTGAGGCTCGCAAAACCTAACGCCAACGGTAATAATGCACCAAAGATTGAAAGTGGCACCGTCATCAGAATAATAAAGGCATCTTTGACCGATTCATACTGCGCTGCTAAAACAAGGAAGATCATGATAATCGCTGCCATAAAGGCATAAACTAATGCATTTCCCTCTTCCGTAAATTGACGCGAATCCGATTGCCAATCATGACTAAATTCTGCCGGCAATTCTGCCATCAAACCTTCGAGATAAGTCACTGCTTCGCCCATCGTGATATTGGGCGCTAAAATCGCTTCCAAAGTTGCGGCATTTTGCTGATTAAACTGCCCTAGCTGATTCGGCTCTACTTTTTCCGTCATCGTAATGAATGTTGATAAAGGCACTAGTTCTCCGCTCATACTGCGCACATAGTGATGATTGAGCTTCGTGAGCACATCACGCTGATCCGGCATACTTTGTGGAATGACATCATAAGCCCGACCTTCCATGCCAAATCTGTTTATATAGTTTTCACCCACTAATATTGATAAAGAATCACCGATCTCTTGTAATGAAACACCCAAAGATGCCGCTTTCAAACGATCGATCTCAATCTCGACAACCGGATTATTGTAGTAAAGATTACTATCTACTACGACAAATAAGCCACTTTCCCACCCTTTCGCTTTCAGTTTTTCAATCTCATTGTAAAGACTTTCGTAATCTCCCGGCGTTCTCAGCACTAATTGCACCGGCAACCCGCCTGAAGATCCCGGCAATGCCGCTAATTGGAAGACAAAGATCGAACTACCTTCCACATCATTTACGCGCGCTTGTAATTCTGCTTGAACTTCAGCGGCGGATCGATCCCGCTTATCCCATTCATGGAGAATAATGCCGCCGATACTGCTTGAAGGCAACGCACCACCGTTAATAATCCAACTACTCTCCGTTTCAGGAATTGTTTTAAAGATCTCTTCGAGTTTTAAGTTAAACTTCTCAGTATAAGCCAGATTACTATGCTGCGGACCTTTCACTGCTGTTAATAAGTTTGCCTGATCTTCCATCGGCGCGAGCTCTTTCTCGGCACTTTGATAGAGATAAGGAATCGAAGCGATAATTGCCACAATAATCGCGCCTGTGACCATTTTATAATTGAGCGATCCTCGCAGTAACTTCTCATAACCATTCGCAAATGCCGTAAAAAACCGATCTGCTAGCTTCGCCATTTTGCCGGCATCGCTATGCGGTTTTAGCAAATAAGAACTCATCACCGGCGATAAGGTTAAGGCAATCACTCCAGAAACCAAAACCGATCCTGCGAGTGTTAAGGCAAATTCTTTAAAGAGCGAACCCGTTAATCCGCCCATAAACCCAATCGGCGCATAAACGGCTGCCAACGTAATCGTCATTGCAATCACAGGACCCACAACTTCCCGCGCTGCAATAATGGAAGCTGCTACTGGTGATTTCCCTTCATCGATATGGCGATGAATATTTTCCACCACCACAATCGCATCATCCACTACAAGCCCGATCGCGAGAATCATCGCCAGCAATGTTAAAAGATTCACCGAGAAACCAAAAATATACATTAATCCTGCGGCACCCAACATCGAAAGTGGAATTGTTGCCACTGGAATTAAGACGCTTCTAAATGATCCCAAGCAGAGATAGATCACCAATACGACAATCACGAGTGTTTCAAAAAGTGTTTGAATCACAGCATTAATCGAAGCATCGATAAAACGTGCCGTTTCAAATGAGAGATTCACCTCAGCGCCCGGCGGCAAAGTCTTCTCAATCGCCGGCAATAATTGTTTAATGCCATCCACAATCACGAGCGGATTCGCACTCGGCGTTGGGAAAAACCCTAAATAAACGGCAGAAGTACCATTATGAAAGGCGCTTGTATCCGTTGATGCCGAAGTTAATTCCACAACCGCCACATCTTTCAATCGTGTTACGCCCGTTTCATTTTGCGTAATGACTAATTCCTCAAACTCCGCAAGAGAGCCTAAATCACTATTCACGCGAATATTAGTGATGACGTATTCTCCATCAATTCTTCCCGGCGTTGCTTGATAGTTATTACGCAATAATGCTTGAGAAAGGTCCGATGCCGTTAAATTCCGCCCAGTGAGTTTATCAACATCCACCCAAATTCGCATCGATAGCTCTTGTCCGCCATAAACTGTCAGTTTTGCTACGCCAGGAATGCCAGAAAAAAGAGGCTCAACAACGCGCGAGATATATTCTGTCATCTCCGATGCCGGAATCTCCGCACCCGAAAATGCAACATAAGCTACCGCTGTTGAATCGCCGGCAGTTCGTTCAATCACCGGATCATACGCTTCTTTCGGTAACTTATAACGGATCTGATTCACCTTTGCCATCGCTTCTGTTAATGCTACGCTAGAATCTTGATTGAGTAACATCCTTGCCGTGACAACACTCATGCCATCTGTGGAAGTGGAAGTTAAATAATCAATACCTTCTACCGAAGAAACGGCATGCGAGATGGGCTGCGTGATAAATCCTTGAATCATCTCCGCAGAAGCGCCGGGATAACTGGTCGAGATCGAAATCGTTGAGCTTTCAAGGAGTGGATATTGCCGAATAGGCAATTTATTAAAGGCGAAAACCCCAATCATCACCATCAGTAAACTAATGGCAAGCGACAAGATCGGTCTCGCAATAAAGAGATCTGTAAATTTCATCTTATTTCCTATGATTAATTATCATAAATCGTTATGATCGATATTAATTTCTTATCTTTGATTCAATATCTGTATAGAAATGACTTCTCAATTTCAACAACACTATTGGCAGATCCTATTGCGATACTAAATCGGTAATCGAAAATTTCGGTACTTCAAATGGCAAAGTATCGCTCTCAATCACCTCGATATAAGAACCATCCCCTAACTTATGCTGCCCTGAAATCACCACTTCATCGCCGGCATGAATGCCTTTTGTAATCTCAACAAAACCATCTTGTTTAGTCCCGATTTCAACGCGAATTGCTTTCACTTGCTTCGACCCATC
>DXHP01000063.1 GCA_019113305.1 Candidatus Ignatzschineria merdigallinarum
AAGAGATAAAAGGATCTCTGCGCGCAGTATAGGTGGAAGCAATTAGGTTTTTTGCCACAACTTTTGGATAGAGTATCTCTTCTAGCACGGCTTGATAACGCTCGGTTTCAGGATTAAAGAGCCAAACAGAGGCAAATTCTCCTAAACTGCCGGCGCTGACTTTGATAATGAGATCGAGATACCCATTTTCATTAATATCAATCAATGTGGGCAAGGTACCAATGTCTCCCCAAAACATATGCTCTCGTAAATTTTCGCCTTCGATCGTTTGTAATAATTCATTGTTCGTATTGTATAAACGGACGGAATGAAAGAGATCGTGATGATTGTTGTCATCAAATAGAAACGCATAACGAAGCTCCGGAAAATCTATTTTTGGGCTGATTTTATGGGTGACTTTTCTTCAAGATTAAGGGGAACATCGAAGGTTGAAGCCATTATTAATGATGATATACTCAACAGCAGTAAGCTGCTGAGTTTCAGTAATGAGAATCGCATAAAGCTTCTTGCGTAGACAGGGATGTAAAGGATCATCATAGAGAGTTTTGATGGTCATCGCTAGCAATAACATCATTATAGAAATGAGAGGAATCGGGCATTTTTCCTTGTTTACTTCACGCGATGATCTGCTCTTAATCCTAAGGTATGACAAATCGCATAGGTGAGTTCTGAGCGATTGAGCGTATAGAAATGGAAATCCTTAATTCCTTCTTTACGTAGGACACGAACCATATCAATAGCAATACTTGCGCCGACTAAGTTGCGAGTTTCAGGGTCATTTTCTAAACCTTCATAGCGTTTATGTAGCCATGTAGGAATTTTGACATTGAGTGGGTCTGCGAACTTCACGAGCGATTCATAATTCGATACTGGTAAAATGCCGGGAACAATTTCTGCTTCGATGCCGACAGCAACACAGCGATCACGAAAACGTAAGAATGCCTCGATATCAAAGAAAAATTGGCTAATGGCTAAGTTCGCGCCGGCATCGATTTTACGTCTGAGATGCAGTAAATCTGCTTGTCCATTTTTCGCATCGGGATGAATTTCAGGATATGCCGCAACAGAGATATCAAAATCATGACGTTTCTTTAGCACTTTCACTAAATGATCGGCATAGATATTGGGATTAGGCGCACCTTGAGGGAGATCTCCTCGAAGCGCTAAAATATGGCGAATGCCGAGATTCCAATAATTATCAGCAATCTCATTAATTTCATCAACGCTGGTGTCAATACACGTTAAATGCGGCACGGCGGTAAGATCGGTTTTTTCAACAATATCTTGAATGACGCGGTGCGTTCTATCACGTGTTGAAGCGTTGGCACCGTATGTCACAGAGACAAATTTTGGTTTTAACACTTTCAGCCGCTCGATAGAATTCCACAATGTGGTGACCATTTGCTCACTATTTGGTGGGAAAAATTCATAAGAGACATTCACATCTGCCGGAAAGTCCACCAAGTTTTGATTCAAAAGTTCTACATATTGTGCGCTCATACCAAGATCCTCTTTTTATAATATTGATTTCAAAGGTTTTCTGCTGGCACAAAAAAAGCCAGCACTTTTGTCTCATCAAGTGTTGGCTTTACTCAACTTATCTTTCGGCGGAGTCTTTAGAAGCTCATTTCACCGAAGGAATTAGCACCTTAATTTTCATCAGGTTGCCGGACATCACAGGGCCTTTCCCTCCGTCGCTCTTGATAAGATAGGACATTAAACAATTACTTATTGTGAAATGTCACGCTTTATTCAATATAGAGGAAGAGTGATTTAAAAAGCAAGCCTTCTGTAAAATAAAATATCGATTTTTAAATTTTGTTTTTAAGTGAAGTGTTTTTACTAAATTTGATATTTGTTTGCTTTTAGAAAAATTTGAGTGTTATAGTAAAGCGGTAGTTCTTATTCAGAGAGATGGAGGGATTTGGCCCTTAGAAGTCTCAGCATCAAGATTCATTGTGCTAAATCCAACAGATATCCGTATCTGGCAGATAAGAAGACCCGCATTTAATAAGCTCTTCTCATCTGTAGAAGAGCTTTTTTTATGTCTATTTGATCAATGAAGAGGAAAAAATGATGAAGAAAATGTTACTAACGACCGCGTTGACTGCTCTTGTGGTAACAGGATGCCAATCAGTACAAATGCTCAATGAGCCGGTGATTCCAGCGGAGCTCACAAAAGCAGTACAGGCATTTACACAGGAGGACGTGAGTTTTCAGGCGGCATTTGCAGATCTGAATAATGATGGGATTAATGACGGTATCGTCTTGTTAGAAGGAACGAATTGGTGTGGCTCTGGTGGTTGTACGCTGCTCGTATTTGAAGGCTTAGACAATGGATCATATAAGCTCGCATCTAAATCAACGGTGGCGAGTGCGCCGGTTTATGTTTTAGAAGCCACCTCTCACGGTTGGTCGGATCTATCGGTTTATACCAGTGGCAAAGGGCAGGTGATTTTGAAGTGGGGTGGATCTAATTATCCCTCGAATCCCTCACTTCAACCAACGTTAATTATCGATAGCAAACAAGCAACGCCGGCGATTCCAAGAAATATTCCGAATTAGGAATATGAAGAGAATATCTTGTGCAACATCAATATTGGATTGAATTGAGCGGTATTTAATTCAATTTGAAAATGCGGCGATAGCATAGCTAATGAGAGAGATGAATGTGTCAGATCGATCATTAGCTTTTATTTGGCAACGAGATTGTTGGGAGCAAGATAACAATGAGTATTGACACTCTTAACAAATATCGACAGATCTTGAAATAAAATCACCATAAAGTCGGTAATATCAATAATTTACCGCTAACGGTTCCGGTAGGAATATCCTAGAAAGCGCATAAAAAAGGGCTGTATGATGCAGCACCGTATTAAAAGAATCGCGTTTTATAAAATCATCACGATAGTGATCTATCGAGCAGGAGAGCAACATGAGTATCGAACAGCAGCTTCAAGTAATCGCCCAGAAACGAATTTTGATTCTTGATGGTGCAATGGGAACGATGATCCAACAGCGTAAACTTGAGGAGACGGATTTCCGTGGTGAACGATTCAAGGATTGGCACAAAGATCTGAAAGGGAATAATGATCTTTTGGTCTTAACACAGCCTGAGGTAATTCTTGATATTCATGAACAGTATTTAAATGCCGGCGCAGATCTGATTGAAACCAATACCTTTAATGCCACCAAAATGTCGATGGCAGATTACGGTATGGAAGCTTTAGCGTATGAGATTAACCTTGAAGCGGCGAAGCTTGCGCGGATTGCTTGTGATAAATATGCAAGCGATGATAAACCGCGTTTTGTGGTTGGCGTGATTGGGCCAACGAGTAAAACGGCATCCATTTCTCCGGATGTCAATGACCCTGGATTTCGAAATACGTCATTTGATGCGCTCGTGGAAGGTTATCTCGAAGCGCTTGCCGGACTGATTGACGGCGGTTCGGACATTATTATGGTGGAAACGATCTTCGATACGCTCAATGCGAAAGCGGCGCTTTTTGCCGTTGAGACGATTTTTGAAGAGCGTAATATTCGCCTGCCAATCATGATCTCCGGCACGATTACTGATGCTTCTGGCAGAACGCTTTCAGGGCAAACCACCGAAGCGTTTTATAACTCGCTTCGTCATGTAAATCCCTTTTCGATCGGGCTAAATTGTGCGCTCGGCCCTGATATGCTCCGTAACTACGTTGCTGAGCTCTCAAGGATTTCTGAATTTTATCTCTCAGCACACGCGAATGCCGGACTGCCTAATGCGTTTGGTGAATATGATCTTGGCGCTGACGAGATGGCGAAAGAGATGCAAGAGTGGGCGAACTCAGGGTTTTTAAATATCGTTGGCGGTTGTTGTGGTACAACGCCGGAACATATCGCGAAGATGGCAGAACTCGTTGCCGGCATTGCGCCAAGAGTGCCGGAAGCAAAGCCAAAATCACTACGCTTGTCAGGATTGGAAGCGGTCAATTTAACGGTGGGAGAATCGCTCTTTGCGAATGTTGGCGAACGTACCAATATCACCGGCTCACTCCGTTTTAAGCGCCTTATTAAAGAGAAGAATTATGCCGAAGCATTAGAAATCGCGCGCGATCAAGTGGAAAATGGGGCGCAGATTATCGACATTAATATGGATGAAGGCATGCTCGATTCCAAAGCGGAGATGGTGACGTTTTTAAATCTCATCGCTTCGGAACCGGATATCTCCAAAGTGCCAATTATGATCGACTCTTCCAAATGGGAGATTTTAGAAGCAGGTTTAAAATGTATTCAAGGCAAAGGGATTGTGAACTCGATCTCGATGAAAGAGGGCTTTCCTGAATTTATTGCACATGCAAAACTCGCCAAAAAATATGGTGCCGCCGTTGTGGTGATGGCATTTGATGAAGATGGCCAAGCCGATAATTATGAGCGCCGCAAAGAGATCTGCCAAAGAGCCTATGACATTTTAGTGAATGAAGTAAACTTCCCGCCGGAAGATATTATCTTCGACCCCAACGTTTTCGCCGTTGCGACCGGAATCCCTGAGCATAATCGTTATGGTTTGGACTTTTTAGATGCGACCGAGTGGATTCGTAAAAACTTGCCCTATGTTCATATTTCTGGCGGTATTTCGAATGTGTCGTTTTCATTCCGTGGCAATAATCTCGTGCGAGAAGCGATTCATGCCGTCTTTCTCTATCATGCGATTCAGCGTGGATTATCGATGGGAATTGTGAATGCAGGGCAACTGGCGATCTATCAAGATATTCCAGAGGAACTGCGTAACGGTATTGAAGATGTAATGTTTAATCGTGATCCCGATGCCGGCGAACGTCTGCTTGAGATTGCGCAGAAATATCAAGGCGAAGGTGCCGAGCGCAAAGAAGAGAACCTGGAATGGCGAGAATTGCCGATTGGTGAGCGTTTAACCTATGCGCTGGTGAACGGAATCGATGGTTATATTGAAGATGATACTGAGCTTGCACGGCAAAGTTTTGCTCGTCCGATAGAAGTGATCGAAGGTCCGCTCATGACTGGTATGAATGTAGTGGGTGATCTCTTTGGTGAAGGGAAGATGTTCCTGCCGCAAGTGGTGAAATCCGCGCGGGTGATGAAGCGCGCGGTCGCTTATCTTGTGCCATTTATCGAAGAAGAGAAAGCAAAGTTCGGTGATACGAGTACTTCCAACGGTAAAATTCTGATGGCAACCGTGAAGGGCGATGTGCATGATATCGGTAAAAATATCGTCGGCGTTGTGCTTCAATGTAATAATTTTGAAGTGATTGATATGGGTGTAATGGTGCCAACGCCCAATATTATTGAGAAAGCGCTTGAGGAGAATGTCGATGTGATCGGACTTTCTGGTCTGATTACGCCGTCGCTTGAAGAGATGGTTGGTTTTGCCAAAGAGATGCAACGCCGCGGTTTAGATATCCCGATTATGATTGGCGGTGCGACGACATCGCTTGCGCATACGGCGGTCAGAATTGCGCCACAATATGACCATACCGTAGTTCATGTGCGAGATGCTTCTCGTTCGGTCGGTGTCGCGCAATCGCTCATTAGTCCAGAACTTCGTGAGCAGTATAAACAGGATATTAAAGAGGATTACGACAAACGCCGGATTGCTTATTTGGAGCGCCAGCGCGATATTAAGATGATTCCTTTTAATCAAGCAACCGATAATAAGTTACAGCTTGAATTTAATCAGATCGTCAAACCTGCAAAAATGGGGATTCATGAATTTGAAATCCCGCTCGAAGATCTTGTGGATACAATTGACTGGACACCATTTTTTGCTTCATGGCAACTGCGTGGAAAATTCCCCGGCATTTTAGAAGATGAGATTATTGGTGAAGAGAGCCGCAAGGTTTACGCGGATGCGAAAAAGATGCTTGCGCAAATTTTAGAAGAGAAATGGTTAACGGCAAAAGCTGTGATTGGCTTCTTTCCAGCACAAAATGCCGGTGAAAGTACAATTCTCTTTACAGATGATTCACGCAAGGAAGAGCTCGCAAGATTGCATCATCTGCGTCAACAAACCGAGCGGCCGAACGAAATGCCAAATCGTTCACTTGCTGACTTCATCGGCGAGGAAGATTATATCGGTGCTTTTGCGTGTACTGCCGGCATTGGCATTGAACCCTATATTGAAAAGTTTGAAGCCGATAATGATGATTACAGCGCGATTATGCTCAAAGCACTCGCCGACAGATTTGCCGAAAGCACCGCAGAATATCTCCACAAGTTAGTCCGCCGAGAATATTGGGGTTATGCGCCGAGTGAAGATTTAGATAATGAAGCCTTAATCCGAGAAGAATACAGAGGAATCCGCCCAGCACCAGGATATCCGGCATGTCCCGAACATACCGAGAAAGCCACCTTGTGGGAGCTTTTAAATCCTAATAAACGCATCGGCTTAGAAATCACTGATAACTTTGCAATGTATCCACAAGCCGCCGTTTCAGGCTGGTACTTCGCGCATCCCGAAGCCGGTTACTTCGGCGTCGGTAAAATCGGCCGAGATCAACTCAAAGATTACGCCAAACGTAAAGGCTGGAGCTTGCAAGAAGCCGAAAAGTGGCTAGCGCCGAATTTAGGATATGAGCCAGAGGAGTAGGAAAAATAATAATTTAAAATGTTATTATATTTTTTTAGTTTATTAAATGGTATCCAATCAATATGAGTATCCTAGAGTTAGAAGATTGTTTTATTGAAAAAAGAGATGAGTTTGAGCCTTTTATTAATTCTATTAATTTTATTAGCTTTAAAAATTTTGAAACTAATGCAGAAATACTTTTTAATTTTCCTATTACCGTTTTAGTCGGTAAAAATGGAAGCAATAAAAGTTCGGCATTATTGGCTTTGTATGGTGCGGTACCTGATCGTATGATTAGTGATTACTGGTTTTCATCAGCTATAGATAAAGAGTTAGGCGATAATCCTCGTTATTTTTATAGCTATAATCCTACTGATAATCAAGAAGAGGCTCAGGTCAGGTTGACATGGCAGTCTAATAAAAGAGGGGATGACTATTGGGAAACAGCAAAACCAGCAATACAGGATGGGATGAATCGTTTTGATAAAACTATAGAATCCGAACATAAAATTGCTACAAGATGGAAGAAGATAGATAAGGATTTAGTTTATATAAACTTTAAAGCTCAGTTAAGTGCTTTTGATAAGTTTTTTTATCACAATAGCAATCCTTCAATGTCTACAGTTTTAAATGCATCTCAACAAAACTACATTCGATTTCATAGTAAAGCTTTAAATAGGGCTATTAAGGATCAATCAAAAGAACAGTCACATTATGGAGTAAATAAAATAATAAAACCTTATCAATTGCTTACGATGAAGCAGATAGAAGATGTTTCGTATATCTTAGGGAGAAAATATACGAAAATAGGTTATATAGAGCATTCATTTTATAAAGCAGAAGGAGGAACTGCTATTATATCGACGGATAGTATGCAGTACTCCGAAGCTTTTGCTGGTAGTGGAGAGTTTGCGATTATATCTATGATTGTTAAATTGTCTTCTTGTCCTGAAAACTCATTAATTCTTTTAGATGAGCCTGAAACATCTCTTCACCCTGGAGCTCAGAAAAAACTGTTAGATTATTTAGTAAAAGTAGCTTTAAAATATAAACATCAAATAGTTATATCTACGCATTCAAGAGAGATGGTAGAGTCTTTACCAAAAGAAGCTATTAAAGTTTTTACGCTAACAAAAGACCAAGGGAAAATAAATATATTAAATAATGTTGATGCTTCTTTTGCATTTACTGAGCTGGGTTTAGAAACAGAGAAAATAGTAGTTTATGTGGAGGATAGACTTGTAAAAGAAATTGTAGACAGAATAGTCCGGGCTGACTCTAATTTAAAAAACAGATATATTGTTAAAGCTTTAGGTAGTGCATCCACTATCAAGCAACATTATACACCGATGTTTGCATTATCGGGACAAGACAATGTCATGATTTTACTAGATGGAGATCAGAAAACCGAATTATATATTGAAAATGAAGGCTTTGAAGATCCTAGTGATATACCTGATAAAAACGTTATTGACAAGATTAAGAGTTATTACGGAGCAGGGATTAAAACTTTTGCCAGTGGTGGAGCGAAAGGTGTGAATGTTGAGGAAGAGATAGATAATGCTAAATGTATTTATCGATTTATCTTCAATAAAGTAAAGTATCTTCCTTCTAAAAATGGAGAGACATATTTATTAGAAAATTCTAATATTAAAGATATAGTTGAAAAAGCAATAGGCTCTTCTTTGGATTTAAAAGAGAAACATACTATGAGGAAGTATGCTGAATATTATTGTATTAAAGATGAAAAAGAGATTAAGTCTGATGATGTTTTTGAAGCTGAAAAAAATCTTATTCATCTACTATTTTCAAATGATCCAAAATATTTCGATAATTTAAAAGAGATCCTTTTTTAAAGGGGCTCTGTTATTGTTGTTATAATTCCATTCAGGTAAGATGAGCACCGTATAGTTCGATGAACTGTGTTTTATGAGTAAATGAAAATGTTATGTCAAAGATAGATGTCAAGGCAATAGATTTTTTTTGTGGTGGCGGAGGAATGACTCAAGGTCTTATCCAAAGTGGGGTTAATGTTCTTGCTGGTGTTGATTTGGACGAAGAAGCAAAAGAAACCTATGAAATAAATAATCAGCCATCGGTGTTTGTTCAAGGAGATATTAATGATCTTCCTTTGAATTATTTCGAAGAAAATTTTGCCGTCAAAAAAAATGATGACAATATGATTTTTGTTGGTTGTAGTCCGTGCCAATTCTATAGCATTATTAATACTGATCGCAGTAGATCTAAACAGGGGAAAGATCTTCTAATGAGCTTTGCTCGGTTTGTAGATTACTATAATCCAGGTTTTGTTTTAGTAGAAAATGTTCCGGGAATATTATCAAATCCTAAAAGTATATTGCCAAAGTTCTTGAAGTTTCTAACAAAAAAAGGATATGTTTTTGATCATCAAATTGTTGATTTGAGTTATTATAATGTGCCTCAAACAAGAACTAGATACTCCTTGATTGCTTCAAGAGTTCATGAAGATATTCAATTACCTACAAAAAATGAAGAAAGAGCTTTATTAAAAGATTATATAGGGGAGCAACATGGCTTTCCTAGAATCAAAGCAGGTCATAGGGATATAAGTGAATTTAATCATACTACTGCAGGTTTAAGTGATGTTAGTTTAGAGAGATTGGCATTAACCCCAAAAGATGGAGGAAATCGTTTGGCATGGAAAGATTATCCTGAATTACAGTTAGCTTGTTTTATCGGAAAGGATAATTCTTTTGTTGATACTTATGGTCGTATGTTCTGGGATAAACCTGCTTCTACAATAACAACAAGATTTTTTAGCGTATCAAATGGTAGGTTTGCTCATCCTGAGGAGGATCGGGCTATATCATTACGGGAAGGAGCTACTTTGCAAACATTTCCTAAGAGTTATATATTTAAAACAACCAGTATTGGCGCTACTGCAAGGTTGATTGGAAATGCTGTACCGCCAGAGTATGCTAGGCTTTTAGGCGAAGCTATTAAAAATAAAATTACAGAAGATAATTCCTAGTAAATTTTCCTGAGATAGTACAATTTTCTTAGCTAAAGGATTCGTGGGTTATTAAACCTCCACCTTTAGACAGTTGAATAGAGAAGCCGCATCGAATATGCGGTTTTTTTATGCATTCCAGTTTTGATAAATATGAATGGAGATGTAATGAAGCGATTATGGTTGCCATTATTCTTATTGTTAATAGTTGCCGGCGTTGTTGCATGGTTGATGCTGCAACGCCCTGTTGTGGATTTTCACGGAATTCCGCTCGGTGCGCATAAAACGGAAGTGATGAACTATTCACAATATGAAAATACGGGATATCGCAACTGGGGCAAGCCGGAGGAAGGCTATACCTATCGTGTTAATTTTCATGATTCTGATTACTTTTTAGCGTTAGATAATGAGATTGAAGGAATTGCGATTTCTCGGCGCGTAGATAGAGCAACCTTTGAAAGGATGGTTGAGGAATTAACGCAAAAATGGGGTGAGCCGACTGTTGATAATCGCATTGAGCAAGATGAAAACTTTGAACTAGGTTATTTCTCTTTAACATTTCCTGCGCAAGATGAGATGTTGTATCAGCTCTATTTACGATGGCATCTCTATTATGCGGATGATGATAATGATTTGATGACAACGATTGTGGTAAGAACAAAACGGTTAGCAGAATATGAGAAAGCTTCTGAAGATGCTTATGATTTTCTCTTTTAAGTTTTCGATAATCTTTAAAGCATAAAAAATCCTCCGAGACTTCATTCGGAGGATTGTAGAAGGTTCTCAATTTCGATCTTCTCCATTTTCCCTAGCGATCTTTCATCGATAGAGTTGATCAAAATTGAGAAATTTGGGAGATTAAATCAATAGTTATTTGCTATCAATATTAAACTC
>DXHP01000064.1 GCA_019113305.1 Candidatus Ignatzschineria merdigallinarum
TAAATTCTTCAGCTTTAAAGATATTCACTTTCAAAATCCAGTACCATTTTTTGTTTGGGTATTATTAGTGATGGCCATTGGTATTTTGGCAGTTTGTATTGTCAGATTCCCTGGAGAAGCTATTTTCTTAATACTATTTGCTTATGGTTTATCTGGTCCGATTTATGGAGTGTTGCGTTGCCGTAAACGCCGTCAATTACAAAATGACAAATCTCAACGATCTGTCAAAGATCATTCTAAAGTGAAGACTGACGCAGAAACAGATGTTGTGAATGATGAAGAATTAAAATAAACGATCACATTAATATGAGGTAAGCTCATATGAATAGATCTGAATATGAGCGCCAATCGGTATTTAGTATAAGATATTAAAATTGATTGGCGTTTTTATGAGTAGTCGTGTTGTAAAGGAATAATTGGATGGATTTAAGACATGCAGAATATCTGAAACTATTGGGAATCCAAGCTTGGTGTCAACAAGAGGATCTTCCACGTGTGCAGGAAAATTTGCGAACCTTAAAATTACTTCAAAAAAATGCTACTGAAAAACATTTGATAGCAGAACCTCCTACTCAAAACTTGCAGGAAAAACCCCAAATAGATTCCGCAGTAAGAGATCAGCCATCGCAACAACAGCATGATGAACGCCCTAATTTTGCGGCAGATATGAGTGTCGATCCTAATCGTTTTAGAAAGCAATTAGAGGAAGTGACTTCGGGGTTACGAGTAAATGTTGCACCGAAGATCTCAGAATCTATCGCGGTGAAGACTAATTTTGTAGCAGAGGCTTTTGCATATCCTGTTGATCGTTCAGTATTAGAGCCGCATTTTTCTGATGCTGTGAAGCAGTGCATTGGCTGTGATTTTTCACAAAATCGTCATCAAGTGACTCTCCCAAGACAAGGCAGAGATGCTCGAATTATGGTGATTACCGATATTCCGTTAAAAGAAGAGATGTTTCAGGGGTATGTCCTTGATAAGAGTGATGAGTCCTTCTTCTTTAAAGCAATGAATGCCGTGGGGCTGAATGAAAATCAACTCTACATTACGCCCTTTATAAAATGTCGCCCGCCAGAACTTCGAGATGTGAGTGATAAAGAGTGGCACGCCTGTTTTCAGATTCTTAAACGAGAGATTCTTGAAATTAAACCAGAGATGATCTTTTTACTAGGGCGAAGCTCTGTGAAGTTTTTATTGCAAAAAGAGCTACCATTTGAATCATTAAGACGAGAACGGCATTTAATAGAGATTGAGGGGATTGAATTCCCAGTCATCATTTCCCATTCTCCTAGAGTATATGCTAAAAATTCTCGCTTGAAGGCAAACTTCTGGCAGGATCTGAAGTTTCTCCGAAGACAGCTCGGTTAATTCTAGTAAGGCTGAATTAAAATCAGCTACGATGAATTATCGAGCGGTAAACTTTAAGAAACACAAAAACTATGAGGAATCATGGTTTTAACAGATCAGTTTCTCTTTTATATCGTCATAATTATAATATTTATTCAAAATATTGCGCATTTTGAGCGACATGGTGATGGGGAGAACTTCATAGCGCATTATTGTAATTATAAAAATAGAACAATGCGCCATAAAGGGATTTAAAAAATGGATATTCAAACATTATTAACGCTTGAAGAAGCAACACTCGATGATTTAGATACAATTTTAGAGATTGAAGCTCGTGCTTATCCAGTTCCGTGGAGTCGAGAGCAAATGATTGATGTTTTTAATCAAAAAGTAATTCGTATGAAGCTTCTTATGAATGGAGAGCTTATCGGTTATGCATTTGTCTCAATTATTTTAGATGAAGGGCATTTGCTGCATATTACGGTCGATCCTATTCATCACGGTAAGCGATTAGGGCGTTATCTATTAGAACATGTCTTGCAGTTAGGTGACAGCCATCAATTAGCGACGATTTTCTTAGAGGTCAGAGAAGGTAATACGCCGGCAAGAGCACTTTATGATCGTATTGGCTTTAATCAAGTGGGTGTGCGCAAAGGGTATTATCCTTGCAAAATTAATGGACGAGAAGATGCGATTGTTATGGCATATACCGTACCCTCTGATACGTTTAATTTTCAGTTGTAGTTTTTTACTGTCATTTAGACCTTTAATTTGTGATGGTAAATAGGGAGAAGCACATCTGATAATGGCGTATAATAGTCGTTTTTAAACAGATTGAAAACATCACTCTTTTAGTCAAAAAAGTATTCATAGTTAGCGAGAAGAAGAAAAGGAAGAATAGATGACTTTAACCAGCATTAATCAATCAATGATTGAAATTGATTTGAAGGGATTGAATTGCCCGATGCCGATTTTAAAGACAAAACAAGCATTAATGAAAGCAAATAGCGGCGATATTTTACGTGTCTTAGCGACAGATCCGCATTCTGAGATTGATTTTAAGGCTTATTTAGTGAGAACGAATCATGAGTTGTTAGAGTTTAACGTTGATGATGGCGTTTTTACATTTATTATTCGAAAGGCTTAAGTAATGAAAATTATCCGCCGAAACCCGCAGCATCAATTTCTTTCAGAGCAGCATTCACCGCTGTTACAAGATATTTTAAAAAATCGCATAATAGAAGATGCCGGCGCATTAGATCTCTCCTTAAAAGGCTTACATCCGTATCATTCACTCAGTAATATTGAGACAGCGACAGAGATCGTTATTGATGCGATTACCTCACAAAAAGAGATCCTCATTGTCGGCGATTACGATGTGGATGGCGCAACTAGCATTGCTTTGGCGATACGCGTACTTCGTGAATTTGGCGCGTATAATGTACGTTATACTGTGCCGCATCGTATTTTTGATGGTTATGGTTTATCGCGATCTTTAGTACAAAAAATCCTTCGCAATCCCCCTGATTTGCTCATTACCGTTGATAATGGTATCTCGAATACCGAAGGTGTTGCGTTAGCTCGCGAAAATGGGATTGATGTGATCGTCACAGATCACCATTTACCGCCAGAAGAGTTACCCAATGCCAATGCCATTATTAATCCAAATTTAGTGGATGATCCATTTCCAAGTAAAGCTCTTGCTGGCGTTGGTGTGATTTTTTATCTGCTTCTAAGTGTTCGAGCAAAGTTAATGGAGATAGGATACTTCGGAGAAAATCCCGTGCCGAATCTCGCAAAATATCTTGATATCGTGGCGCTTGGTACCATTTCAGATTTAGTTCCATTGGATGCTAATAATCGAAAAATTGCGCAGCAAGGATTGCTGAGAATGCGTCAGGGCGTAATGATTCCCGGCATTGATGCTCTGATTGATGTTTCTAATCGTCAGCGGGAAACGCTCTCAACAAGTGATATTGGTTTTGGAATAGCACCGCTTTTAAATGCCGCAGGGCGTTTAGATAATATGCAAGTTGGCATAGAGTTGTTGCTTACTAATCAGCCTGAAGAAGCAAAAGCCATTGCGAGCGAGCTGCTCACAATGAATGAAGAGCGAAAGAATATCGAACATGAGATGCGAGAAACAGCAGATAGTATCTTAACGCAAATTACGTTGAGTAAGGAAGATCTGCCGCTTTCTATCTGCCTATATGATCAATCTTGGCATCAAGGTATTACGGGAATCGTTGCCTCTCGTATTAAGGAGCAATATTATCGTCCAACCTTTATCTTTGCTTACGATAATGAAGGTCTGCTGAAAGGCTCAGGACGTTCTATTCGTGGGATTCATTTGCGAGATCTGATGAGTAATGTTGCCCGTGATTATAAAGGTTTAATTGAAACGTTTGGCGGGCATGCGATGGCGGCAGGTTTATCAATTTATGAAGATAATCTGCATAAGTTTGAAGCTGCCATGAGTGAAGAGATTGAACGTTTCATTGAGATGACACCGAACAGTGACGAGCTGTTAAGTCAGAAAATTTATAGTGATGGAGAATTGCCGGCAACGGGATTTAATATTGGTTTTGCTGATGAGATTAAACTCGCTTATCCATGGGGACAGCAATTCCCAGAACCGGTATTTGATGATGCATTTGAAGTGATCGATTATCGGATTTTAAAAGGAACACACTTGAAATTCACACTTCGAAAGCCGCAAAGTCCAATGACATTTGAAGCGATGGCTTTTTTCCAAGCGCACCAGCTAGTAGATAATGTACGAGAGATTCATTGTGCGTTTAAACTCGATATTAATGAGTGGCGCGGTAATCGTAATTTGCAACTTATCATCGATTACTTTGAACCTATTCAGTGAATCAATGTAGTTATATAAAAATTGATCTATTAATAGAATATAAAAAAGTATGGCGATTCAGAAAATACTGAATCGCCTTTTTGATATGTTGTGATCGACCTCTTTTGCGGTTAGGTATTGATAATCAGCCAATTAGCCTATGGGTTTTATTCTAAGATGAAACTTTTAGATGAATAATCTATACCCATTCATAGTAACTAAATTTGAACTATGAAATCGAGTAGGGTAACTATATAGAATGAAATTTTTATAATAAACAATCATTTGACAGAAATCCTAACGATGGATGATGTCGTTACTCTTATCAAAAAATAATCTTAACAAGATGTTTTGAAACGGGTAATTTCTAAAAGGTACCAACAAATTATGGCAAAAGTTAAAACCCAAGATAATGCATTCTTTGGGCACCCAAAACCCTTGAGTTCGCTCTTTTTTACGGAGATGTGGGAGCGCTTCTCTTTCTACGGTATTCGCCCAATCCTTATTCTGTTTATGGTGGCAACGGTTAACAATAATGGATTAGGTATTGATACAGCAACTGCTTCGGCCATTGTCGGAATTTTTGGAGGAGCGATCTATCTTGCAGCATTGCCGGGAGGTTGGATTGCCGATAACTGGCTCGGACAAGAACGCAGTGTTTGGTATGGTTCGATTATCATTGCGCTTGGGCATTTATCGATTGCGCTTTCTGCGTGGCTTGCGGTGCATTTTTTCTATCTGGGATTGATCTTAATAGTCATTGGTTCTGGGCTTTTTAAAACCTGTATTTCGGTGATTGTGGGAATGCTCTATAAAGAGGGTGATCATCGCCGAGATAGTGGTTTCTCTATTTTTTATATGGGGATTAACTTAGGCGCATTTTTAGCACCAATTATCGGCGGCGTGTTGAATAAACAGTTCGGCTGGCACGCAGGATTTGGTGTTGGTGGTATTGGGATGTTGATTGCGTTATTAGTCTTTAGAATGAAAGCCATGCCGGCAATGGAGAGTTTTGCAGATAGTCAAAATATCGAGAAATCGTGGGGAACCCCAAAAAATATTACAAAAAGTACAAAAACGGTTGTATTTGGTGCTTTAGCACTTTTCATCCTTATTTTTATTGGCGTCAGCATTGATTTGATTCCCTTTTCACCCATAACAATTGTGAATTATACTACGGTGATTTTGGCTGTATCTGTCGGGGGTTATTTCTTAGCACTCTTCTTTTTGGCAAAATTAACGAAGAAAGAGCGGTTCCAGTTATTGGTCTGTTTAATCCTCTTTATTGCCTCCGCATTTTTCTGGTCGGCATTTGAGCAGCAGCCTACTTCTATGAACCTTTTTGTGGATAGTTATACCGATCGACATATTTTTGGTTTTGAAGTGCCAACAGAATGGTTCCAATCTGTAAACTCGATTTTCATCATTATCTTTGCACCACTTTTTGCGATGCTTTGGCCATGGATGAATCGCTATCATCTTGAGCCAAGTAGCATGACAAAGTTTGCTTTTGGTCTATTTTTTGCGGCGATTGGCTTTGTTTGTCTCTATACGGCGAGTAAATTAGTAGTCAGCGGCGATGCGTTAGCATCTCCTTCATGGATGATTGCCTGTATGCTGTTCTTAACTTTTGGTGAACTCTGTTTAAGCCCGGTAGGTTTATCTATTATGACGAAAATTGCCCCAAAAATGATTCGGGGACAAATTATGGGCTTATGGTTTGCATCGCTCTCTTTAGGAAACTTAGTTGCTTCAAAAGTGGGGGGAAATGTTCATGCGGAATCGATCGCTGATTTACCTGGTATTTTCTATACTGTGATTATGGCGCTTGTTATCGTTGGCGGTATTTTGCTCTTATTAAATATTCCTATCCGTCGCATTGATAAGCAATTAGATTAAGACGTAAGATTGATTCAGCCACGTTTTTGAATGGTTGATATTCCCATAATGAGAATGCGCTTCCTACCTTTATCTCTTTTGATAATCGGTGGAAAAGGAGAAGCAAATTGTGATGGGAAAATATTGGTTTACGGTTAACAAATCTGTCTATGTCATCTTAAAAAATAGCGCAGTACCATTATTGGTGGCGCTATTTTTGTATCTTGGCTGTTTTATAGTAATCCAAGCCATGCCATTGCAGCATGGTGTAAGCTTAACGCCAAAGAGAGCATCTGAAATTAACATTCAAGCGTATTTTGTCAGCGAGAAGTTAGACGGTATTCGTGGATATTGGGATGGATCAACCCTCTATTCTCGGCAAGGATATGCCATTGTTGCCCCAAACTGGTTTACCGAAAACTTAGGAGAGATCCCTTTAGATGGTGAAATTTGGTTAGGAAGAGAGACTTTTCAAGTATTATCAGGATTGATCGCACGAAATGATATTAATGATCCTTTGTGGAACAGCGTGACTTATCAGATTTTTGATCTTCCGGCAGAGAAATCTGTTTTTAAGGAGCGCGTTGCACTTATGAAGCAGCATATTCAAGATCTATCAGACAAAAATCCGCACTTAAAAATGGTAGAACAATTAAAACTACATTCTTTGGCAGATTTAGATCAACGTTTAGCGGAGATTATCGCCGGTGGTGGGGAAGGTTTAATGTTGCATCATGAAGATGCGCCTTATCGGCCGTATGTTCGTCATGACGCATTATTAAAAGTGAAAGAAGTCGATGATGGTTGCGCGCTAGTGCGAGGTTTTACGAAAGGAAAGGGGAAATATGAAAACATGGTGGGAGCATTGATTGTGGAAACGATTGTAGATGATGAAATTAAGCGTTTTCGAATAGGATCGGGTTTAACGGATATGATGCGTGAAACCCCACCTGAAGTTGGCAGTGTGATTACCTATCTGCATAATGGTTTTACTAAAAGCGGAATTCCACGGTTTCCAAGACTAGAGCGGATTTATGTGACAGATTGTGCGCCGGAAAAACTTCCATTAGAAAAATGAAGAGATCAATAAATGGATTATTGATAAAAGGAGCATTTGATGATTGATCCGCTGATCACTATTTATTAAATTATCAATAATATAATTGTTTCGTCAGGAGTTGTATAAGATACTAAGGAAATACGATGGATTGCAGATTTTTTTGCTATAATTCTTTTCATCAAAAGTTTTATTTAACCTAAAGACAGTTCAATATTAATTGATAAGAGGGTAACAAAATGAAAAAAATGACTTTAGTAGGTCTTGCAGTATTAACATTAGCGGGTTGTACCAACTCGAGCGTTTACTCAGGCGATGTTTATACCGGTAACCAAGCAAAAACAGTCAGAGAAGTTTCATACGGAACAGTCGTTAACGTTCGCCCAGTTACAATCCAAGCTGAAGAGTCTGGTTTAGGGACTGTATCAGGTGCCGTATTAGGTGGTGTTTTAGGAAACTCTGTTGGCGGTGGTCGTGGACGTAATATCACAACCGCAGTTGGCGCAATTGCCGGTGGAATGGCGGGTAGTAAAGCTGGCCAAAAAATGGCAGAAGTGAATGCTGTTGAATTAGAAATTCAAACGGATGATGGTAAAACAATTGCCGTTGTTCAAAAACAAGATATCTCTGTGTTCCGTGCAGGACAACGTGTTCGTATGGTTGGTAGTGGTCGTAGTATGAACGTTTCACCGCTTTAATAGCAGATCGATATTAATAATCTATTGAGCGAATGTGATATGTTTCAGTAGATTAATAGTATTAATTTAATACCCAAAAGATAATATCCAAAAGCACTTTCGATAAGACAGTGCTTTTTTTATTGGTCATTAATGGCCCTTTAAATACTTTATAGTCGTTTCTATTTAATAATAGTTGCTTCAACTGCAACGTACGATTGATAAAAGCATGCAAGCACTCTTTCTCGCAGTATATTCACTTTGATTTTTCTGTTGTGACTGCTGGAGTTGTTACAGATATTTATTTTTATATCGATATTTTTGATATTTCATTACTTTAATATAAATCTTAATATAAATTTTAATTAAAAATAAATATGTGAAATAAGCGTTTTTTATTTTTAACTTATTGTTTTTGTGAGAGGTTAATAAAATAAATACTGATAATCGTGACATCTTCAATAATCTGATTATTATAAAGATTAGTAAGTTTTTGATAGCTGTTCTCAATTGTTGAAATGAGAAAAATATAGTGATAATCCGTACGATTAATCCTTGATTTCAGGACGATATATTTTTTCGAAAGACGACTTATTGAGAATGTTATCGCATCTTTATCATATTCATTTAACAAGGATGGTTATTCGATGATGACATTAAAGCCAGTAAAGATGATTCCTGGTTTAATTGCACTAGGGGTGACACTATTAATTTGGTTTGTGATTCCCGCACCAGAAGGTGTTGCGCAAAATGCGTGGCAATTATTAGCGCTTTTTATTGGAACGATTGTCGCGATTATCGGTAAAGCATTACCAATCGGTGCGATTTCGGTGATTGCGATTGCAACGGTTGCTGTCACACAAGTGACAAATCCCGGCGATGCGAAAGCAGCACTTGATGATGCTTTGAGCGGTTTTTCTAATAACTTAATCTGGTTAATTGGGATCTCGATGATGATCTCTATTAGTCTCAATAAAACAGGATTAGGTGCGCGAATTGGTTACTGGTTAATTTCTCTTTTCGGAAAGCGTACGCTGGGGATTGCTTATTCTTTAACGTTCTCAGAGCTCATATTAGCGCCTGTTACGCCGAGTAACACTGCACGAGGCGGAGGAATTATTCATCCTATTATGCAATCTATCTCTACAGGTTTTGATTCAATGCCTGATGATCCGGCATCATCTCGTAAAATGGGGCGTTTTCTTGCGTTAGTTAACTATAATACCAACCCGATTACTTCTGCAATGTTCATTACGGCAACCGCGCCAAACCCAATGATTGTGAATTTGATTGCAGAAGGGCTAGGCTCAGAGTTTAGGCTTAGCTGGAGCGCTTGGGCGGTTGCGGCAATTGTGCCGGGAATGATCTCTCTTTTAATTATGCCACTTGTGATCTATCTAATGTGTCCGCCGGAAATTAAAAAAACACCGAATGCGCCGGAGTTAGCTAAAAAAGAGTTAGAGAAATTAGGGAAGTTCTCGCTAGGTGAAAAGATCACGGCGGCGGTGTTTATCCTGCTCCTTCTCATGTGGGCTGAAGTTCCCGAGCTCTTATTTGGTTTCTCAATTAATGCGACGACAGCGGCATTTATTGGTTTAGCTATTTTGCTGATTACCGGCGTTTTAACGTGGGATGAAGCGCTACAACATAAAAGTGCTTGGGATACGGTGATGTGGTTCTCAGCATTGATTATGATGGCGACTTATTTAGGAAAATTAGGCCTAGTTAATTGGCTTGCCGGAACGGTGAGTCATGGGATTGATAATCTCGGATTTGGCTGGATATTATCAATGCTAATACTCGTCTTAGTCTACGTTTATACGCACTATTTCTTTGCGAGTACAACGGCACATATTACCGCGATGTTTGGGGCATTTTTGGCAGCAGGAGTTGCCTTAGGCGCACCGCCGATGTTACTTGCTTTAACTTTGGCGTTTTCATCATCATTAATGATGTCATTAACCCATTATGCGACGGGAACCGCGCCGGTAATTTTCGGGTCTAATTACACTACATTATCCGAATGGTGGCGCGTTGGATTTGTGATGAGTGTGGTGAACTTAGCGATTTGGTTCTACATTGGCGGCGCTTGGTGGAAAGTTTTAGGTTACTGGTAATAATCGAGGATTCCCTCAATCATCATTAAGAACCTTAAATTGAAATGTGGCTATAAAAAAAGTATTGTGAGAAAAAAGGCACTCTTTAGAGTGCCTTTTTTAAAATGTTGATGAGTATTTAAGATACAGATCCGCTTTAAAATGGGGATCTATTTAAAGAAATTAAGCGCTTCAACATTAAATACTTCTACTAAAAGATGAGAAATAATCGCGATCAAGCCATACGCAATAATAATGTAGGGCATGATTTTGCCACCAAATGCGCGGAAAGATACTTTCTCTTCGCCTTTATGGCGTTTACGGTAATTAATCACCATCATTGCCGGGACAATCACAGACCAGATTGCCGCAAATAGTCCGGCAAAACCGATGGCTAATACGAAGCCATTTGGGAAAATCATCCCGAGAATTGTAGGTGGTAAAAAGGTAATAATCGCTGTAAGGAATCGTCCTTTTGCGCTATCCCCAATTTTGAAAAGATCGGCAATATAATCAAAAAGTCCAAGCCCTGCGCCCAAGAATGATGTGACAACGGCGAAGAATGCAAAGAAACGAAGTGCTAATTGTGTCGTTTGATTGGCTTTCACTTGATTCAGTAACCATGCGACTTGATCTTCCCCTACATTTAAGAATGTCACGCGATCAATACTGCCCATAATGGCAATCATCCAGCAGAGATAAAATACAAAGGTGATAATCATGCCCCAAATAATAGCTTTACGAATTTTTTGACCATTAATTCCGTAATATTTTACAAAGCTTGGCACACTGGCATGGAAGCAGAAAGAGGTTAAGAAGAAAGGTAAGCTTGCAAAAGCATAGATCGCATAGTTGCTTTCACCTGTTGGCTCAAAAAGATACGCAACTTCGATTTGTCCTAATAACCCCGTGACTGCCGCAAAAAGAGTAATGAACATCCCGATCATTAAAATGGTCGAAATACGATCGACAGCTTTCGTACTCCACCACACAATTGCCGTAAATACGATGGCAAAGATTAATGAAGAGAGATAACGGGGAATATCGATGGGATTATTTTCAAGATTTCGGAGAGTATCGCTAATAACAGAGCCAGAACCGACAACATAAGCATATAGCAGAATATAGAGCACAAAGGCTACGGAAAAACCATTAATAATACGCCAGATTCCACTGAGATTATTTTTAACTAAAGTGTCAAAGCTAGAGCCAGGATCATAACCGAGATTAACTTCTAAGATCTGCTCGGCGGTGATATACATAAAAAGTACAGTGATGAGCATGATTAAAACGGTCCAACCAAACCACATTCCAGCTGAGGCGATTGGTAAACTGAGCATTCCGGCACCAATCATAGTACCTGCGGCAATCATTGCACCGCCTAATACCGTAGGCGATTTATTTACTTTCATTTGAATCCTTATTGATTATTCTAGGATAATAGGCGCAAACTTCAGCAACATGGACTGGATAACATTTGCGGAGCCAATAGAGGTTGCTTTGCCACGATTCATTGATGATCTCTGTCTAATTGCGAAGCAATTTTGGAGGTAAAGCTTCCCAATATTAGCATGATGAAAATAGGCTGCAATGTTTTATCGAGGATGCTTTGTATAAAGTTCCGGCAATGAGTCGCTTTTTAAGAAAATAGACGTTCATTCATCAAGTAATGATAATGCATCAGATTTAAATTCAAGCGGCTTTTAGCATTGATATAAGACGGAGATATTATTAACGATGCATTTGCCGGTAACGATCCGGCGTCATTCCTGAGATGTTTTGAAACATGGTGATAAAACTTGAGGCAGAGCGATAACCGACAGAGAACGCAATCTCTTCAACGGTCAATCCTTTTTCTAAAAGGGAAGCGCTATGAATAAAACGTAGCCGTGCGCACCATTCACTAAAGCTCATTCCCAGTTCCTTTTGAAAATAACGTGCCAATGTTCTTTCAGTAGTAAAAACTTTGACTGCCCACTCTTGCAACGTCAATCGAATAGCGGGATCGGCTTCTAAGGTTTCTAAAATGGGTTTTAATAATTTATGGTCGGAGCTTGGAAGGTAGGTGTTGTCCGTCATCGCATCTTGTAATTCATCGATTAAGACTTGTGAACGGCGAAAATCTCGATCACTTGTGGGTAGATAAATTTCTTGCTCAAAAAAGTCATCAATAATTGCCCGAGCAATCGTTGTTAAGGTAATTAATGAGGGATTTTTTGGTAATTTTCGGGCTTCTGATTCACAGATATTGATGGAACGAAACCGCGCGGATTTTTGGCTATAACATGCATGTTCACATTGGGGCGGAATCCAGATTGCAAAACCTCGAGGTGAGATAAAACGTTCACCTTTAACTTCTAAGGTAATAATACCTTTATCAACATAGATCATCTGTCCCCAATCATGCAGATGGGGGTGATATTCACTGGCACCATTAATATTTTCATTGACGAGCATGATCAAGCGATTTGGATGATGATGAAACGTTTGTAAGGGAGTTTGTTGGATCATTGTGCAATCGAGCCTCTATTACGGAATCATTGTCCGAATAACGTTGAAAAATGTCAGATTTTCATTATATACCTCATATAAGACACATTATACTATCGCTTTAATAGAAATCATTCACATTTACTAGGAGTCGTCATGAAATTAGCAGCGATGATCTATCCGCTACTTGCGGTATTGATCTGGGCAATGAATGCTGTCGTGAATAAATTATCAGCGGGAGTTATTGAACCTGAAACTATCTCATTTTATCGATGGATATTGGCATTAATCATCCTGACACCATTTTGTTTAAAAGGAACTTTGAAGAATTGGGAGCGTATTAAGCCTTTATTAGGAAAGCTCTGTTTCTTAGGGTTTTTAGGAATGGCGTTGTATCAATGCTTGGCGTATTATGCCGCTTATACAATCTCCGCAACAATGATCGGAATTTTCCTCTCTTTAACGCCGCTTTTAACGATTATTTTAAGTACCATTATTCTCAGAACGGGCTTAACAATGGGATTAGTGATCGGCTCTTTACTCTCATTTTTCGGGATTACTTGGTTAATCAGTGGCGGAAATCCATTAATTCTATTAGATATTGGGATTGGAAAAGGCGAGATCATGATGCTCGTTGCTGCTTCTGCTTACGCATTATATGGCGTTGTGACGACAAAATGGAAAATGGCTGCGCAGATCTCTACATGGCAATCGCTTTATTGGCAGGTTATTTTTGGTGTATTAATCTTAATTCCTCTATTTGCTTTCTTTGCTACAGATCGTGCGATTACGGCTGATAATATCGGCTTAGTGCTATTTGCGGGAATTCCGGCATCGATTTTAGCGCCTTTTTTATGGCTGCAAGGTGTTGCGAAGTTAGGTGCAAGTAAAACATCATTGTTTATGAACTTAACCCCACTCTTTACGGCATTAATTTCTATTGTCTTTTTACACGAAAGTTTAGAAATGTACCATTTAATTGGAGGATCAGTTTCTCTAATTGGCGTTTATATCGCACAAAGATTTTAAGGTTAAAAAAAGGGGAAACGATCATTGCTTGCCGGCAACAGTGATCGTCAAATGAGGGAGGAAGTCCGGCAAAGCAGTTTTCTTATCTTGATGAGGCAAAAACGCCAGGGTAAGAAAGAGAAAATCCCGATTGTAGAATCACCAAGGAAGGTGATCTCAATCGGGATTTTTTTATGGATCTAAATTTTATAACTCTAAATATAGCTCTCTGATTATGAGGAGGCTGCGTTAAGCTGAAGCTTTCTCACTAGATTCAATCTCACGATGCTTTGCGTTTAACACTAAACGACCTTTAACGCGGTTATAGATAAATGCTAGAACAAAGAGTGTCGCTTGTGATAACACAATACAAGGACCTGTTTCTGCATCAATATGGAAACTCACAAGTACGCCGAAAAATGATGAGATAATGGACGAAGTCACGGCAATAATCATCATAATCGGGAAACGT
>DXHP01000065.1 GCA_019113305.1 Candidatus Ignatzschineria merdigallinarum
TGTTAAAACAAGATGGGAATGTAGAGTTTGTAAAGCGAGGGAGTTGGACGGAAGCCGATCATCGTCAATTAACCTCTTATTTTCATGAATCTATTAATCCCCTTTTAACGCCGATTGCATTAGATGTGGCGCATCCATTTCCACATATCTATAATAAATCTTTAAACTATATTATTGAATTAAAAGGAAAAGATATCTATGGACGTGAAGTTGATACGGCAATGTTATCGATTCCTAAAAATCTCCCTTCTTTAATTAAGCTTTCTAATGATGGTGAAACTGTTCGTTTTACGTCAACTTGTGAAGTGATACGAGATCAGTTGAAAACGATCTTTGATGGCTTTACGGTAAAAGCAGCCTATCAATTTAGAGTAACGCGAAATAGTCATCTTTTTATTGATAAAGAAGAGCTAACAAACCTTCATCAAGCATTGAAGGGAGAGCTACATCAGCGAAATTTCGGGCATGCGGTGCGCCTTGAAATTAGTGCTAATATGCCGGAAAAACTCGTTGCTTTTTTATCTGAAGAGTTTGAATTACCTAATACAGAAATTTATCTAATTGATCATTTTATTGATTTAACGCGATTTAGAGAATTACGAGAATTTCTAAAAGATCGTGCAGAGCTTTTTTATCCCGAATTTTTACCAAAGTATGCCGAGAAATGGGTTGATACGGATGATATCTTTTCAATTATTAAACATAAAGATCAGCTTTTCCATCATCCTTTTGATAGCTTTTCTCCGACAGTACGCTTATTAGAAGTGGCGGCAAAAGATCCTAAAGTTCAGATGATTCGTATGACGATTTATCGAACAGGGAATGATTCACAGTTGATGAAGCATTTAGTCACTGCTGCGAAAAATGGCAAAGAGGTGAATGTTGTCTGTGAGCTGATGGCTCGTTTTGATGAAGAGACGAATTTGACTTGGGCGTCCATTTTAGAAGAGGCCGGCGTGAAAGTTGTGTATGGCATTTTTGGCTATAAAACACATGCCAAAATGTTGTTGATTGTTCGAAACGAAGCAACCCGTAAAAATCCGGATCATTTAGAATATTATACCCACGTTAGTACAGGGAATTATCACACGGGAACCGCACGCGTTTATACTGATTTTGCCTTAATGACGAGCGATCGAGAAATTGCGCAAGATGTGACAGATATTTTTGTGACTTTAGGCAGTTTAGGACGTCCGCCGGAGTTGAAGAAACTATGGCAAGCACCATTTACGCTCTATGATAATTTAATTTCTCATATTGATTTTGAAATTGAGGAAGCAAAAGCTGGGCGAAAAGCACATATTATGGCGCGAATGAATGCCTTACTTGAAACGAGCATTATTGAAAAGCTCTATGAAGCCTCGAATGCCGGTGTCAAAATTGACCTTTTAGTTCGCGGCGCTTGTTCATTGCGACCAGGATTAAAAGGTTTCTCAGAGAATATTCGTGTTTATTCTGTGGTGGGAAGATTTTTAGAGCATTCCCGGGTATTTTGTTTTCATCATGCTGGTAAAGATGCGCTCTATATTTCGAGTGCAGATTGGATGCATCGTAATTTCTTTAGAAGAATTGAGATTGCCGTGCCGGTTTATTACGAAGCGATTAAAAAGCATATTATCAATGAAGGATTAAGCGCTTATTTTGAGGATCATACAGCATGGATTTTAGATGGTGAAACAGGTGAATACTATCAAGAGAGATTTACATCTGAGGAGAGAGGCGCTATGCTTTCAGCACAAGAAAAGTTATTGATTTCACGAAAGTAGGCGGGGTCAGATGCTGACATTATTTACCGAACCTTTAATTAACGGCATCACCAACGTTCAACTCTATGCGTTGGTGATTTTGCTTGCGAGTTTTATTGCCTTCATGGTTGGCAAATGGCGCTTTGATGTGGTGGCATTAGGGGCGCTTTTAGCGATGGTTTTGGTTGGCGTTGTGCCAATTGGAAATGCATTTTCTGGATTTAGTCATCGCGCGGTCATTACGGTTGCGGCGGTCTTAGTATTGAGTAATGCCCTTGGAAATACCGGTGTTACCTATCATTTATCGCAGCATTTGAGTCGTTTTTCTGATCGACCAGTATTATTGATTTTAACGTTAACGGGGCTTGTTGCATTTTTCTCGGCATTTATGAATGATGTGGGCGCTTTAGCACTAATTATGCCGGTTGCTTTGCAAGTCTCTCAGCGTTATAACATTCCCACATCCCGTTTATTGATGCCGATGGCCTTCGCCTCTTTATTGGGAGGCACTGCGACTTTGATCGGAACGCCGCCCAATATGATTATTGCGCAATATCGTGAAACTGCTGATCCTTCTTTAGGTGCATTTGAGATGTTTGATTTCTTGCCGACAGGAATAGTAGTTGTGATTGTCGGTTTGCTCTATATTTCTTTCATCGGTTGGCGATTAATTCCTGTACGAGATACGGAGAGCCATAATCGTCTGTTTGAAACGGATGATTATCTGTTAGAAGCAAAAATTTTAGCGAATAATAAATTTATTGGAAAAACGATTGGAGAGCTCGAAAAGGTTACGGAAGATCATGTTAATGTGGTGACGTTACTTCGCGGTGCAAGAAGATTACTATCACCTAGTAAAGAGGAGACCCTTCGTGAAAATGATGTGTTGTTGATAGAAGGGCAACCCGAAGATTTGAAGCAGATGGAGTTGTTGTCTGGCGTCAATATTAAATTTACGAAAGGTGGGAAGGAGAAAGGAACAATCGATTCGATGGAAACGTTGGAAGTGGTTGTGAATCCAGGCGCACGAATTGCCGGACATATGTTGTCTGAGCTTCACCTGCGTGAACGCTATAATATCAATATATTAGGTGTGTCTAGACAGGGTGAGAGTATTCGCCAGCGTTTCTCGCGTTTGACGTTAAAAGCAGGGGATATTTTACTGATTCAAGGCGATCAAAAAGAGTTGCCGGAAACTATGAATTATTTGGGCTGCTTACCACTTGCGGAACGTAATATTCGCCTGAAGCCTTCATCGAAAATGTGGCCGACAGTGGGTATTTTTATCTTGGCAATCTTGGCCGTTGCATTACAGATATTGCCACCGCATATTGCTTTCCCATTAGCAATTTTATTGATGGTCGTATTTAAACTTATCTCGTTACGAGAAGTTTATCAGAGTATAGATGGACCATTAATCGTATTATTAGGGTGTTTTATTACCGTTGGCGCAGCGCTAGAACAATCGGGAGCGACAAATATTATTGTCACTTCGATCGTCCCATTGTTAGAAGGCTTGCCAGCTATGTTAGTATTGTCTATAGTCATGCTAATAACAATGCTCATAACAGATGTTATTAATAGTTCAGCAACAGCAGTAATTATGGCGCCAATCGCGGTGGGTGTGGCGAATATGATGGGTCATAGTATTGATCCTTATTTAATGATTATTGCCATTGCATGTTCATGTGCTTTTAATACCCCGATAGGGCACCATTCTAATACGTTAGTGATGGGGCCGGGAGGCTATCAGTTTGGGGATTATTGGCGGATGGGCTTTTTGTTAGATCTATTGTTGATTGTGACGGTTGTTCCAGCAGTGATCTATGTTTGGCCATTATAAATTCAAGAGAAGGAATCAAAATGAAACTATTTAACGGCGTTCCATTAGCGCCAGATGATGCGATCTTAGGCGTAGTTGAATCCTTTAAACAGGATCCAAGAGAGGGAAAGGTTAATTTAAGTATCGGTATTTATTCAGATAATGCTGGACGAGTGCCAATTTTAAAAGCGGTAAAAGCCGCTGAAGCCTATCTCTTTGAACATCCCACACCGCGAGTTTACCTACCAATGAGTGGACTGGGAAGCTATGTTGATTGTGTTCAAAAACTCTTATTTACTGAAGAACATGCGCTTTATCAGCAAAAAAGATTATCAACCATTCAAACTTTGGGTGGAACAGGTGCATTGAAAATCGGTGGGGATTTTTTACATACAGTGGTGCCTAATAGTACGGTGTATGTGTCAAACCCGACATGGAGTAATCATATCGCGATTTTTGAAGGTGCAGGATTTGAAGTGAAGGATTATCCTTACTTTGACGAAGTAACGAAGGGCGTCGCATTTGATGAGTTCTATCAAACGATGGAAACATTGCCAGAACAATCGATTGTGGTATTGCATGCTTGTTGTCATAATCCAACGGGAGCAGATTTATCACCTGCGCAGTGGACACAAGTGGCAAAGCTCTTTAAAGAGCGTAATCTTATTCCTTTCTTGGATATGGCCTATCAAGGTTTCTCGAAAGGCATTCGTGAAGATGCTGCTGCGATTCATATTTTTGCGGAGCAAGATGTGCCGGTATTTATTGCGACCTCATTCTCTAAATCTTTCTCTCTTTATAGTGAAAGAATTGGTGCATTAACTGTAATCACCTCGAATGAAGAAGAGCAAGCGCGTATTACTTCACAACTTAAAACGATGGTTCGTGCAATCTACTCATCACCACCATCTTATGGTGCGCAATTAGTACATTATGTATTGGCTGATGATAAACTTCGTGCAGAGTGGGAAGCAGAACTTGCAGAGATGCGTGATCGCATTAAAGATATGCGTTCAAAATTTGTGAAGTTATTGAATACAAAACAAGATAAAATAGATTTCAGTTTCATTAATGATCAGGCGGGAATGTTTTCTTACTCAGGACTTAGCCCAGATCAAGTTGAAAAAATGAAAAAGGATTATGCTATCTATACCGTTGATACAGGCAGGATTTGTATTGCGGCGCTCAATGACGATAACATTGAACTTGCGGCAAATGCTGTGGTTAATGTATTATAAAGCTATTTAGTTCGGAATATTGGATATAAGGGGAAGGATTATGTCTGAAAGTGTATTTATATATAAGCTTCCGCTCTATATTATTGCTCTTCTTTGCATTGTAGGTTGGGCTCTATTATTTGGAGTGGTGTTCTTTAGTTAATTTAAAGAACTAAAAAAAGAGAGTGTTATTTTGACACTCTCTTTTTTTATGTCCCATGGTTGTTACTTGCAACAAGAATGCCGATATTTTTCCCGGGCGTACCCTACAACTTTTAAAGAACGTTCGAGCTTGGGTATTTAACAATGATTTCATTATAGTAAGATAATTTGGTGACCATTTCAGCTTAAAAGCTCGGCTGTAAGGTGGCGCTGTTGAGCAAGTGATCAATGCTAGAAATTTTTTTACTAGTGATGTAGTGGCTTTAAATAAGAATAGTTACAAACCTATTTTACATGTGTTTTTCTATCAAATAATGTTGTGTATATTTCACGAATGCCGGTGAAGAGCGTGATAGGATATTGTCTATCATTAGAAGAGAGGGATTATCGTGGTGAGTCAGATGAATCAAGTTATGGAAGCGCTATTTCAGTATGTTGCGGGGCGTGGATCATATTCGATGTCAGAGTTGCAATCAGCGTTGAATATTGATGAAAATACGTTGCAAAGCACGATCGAGGAACTGTGCTCTATTAGTCATTTATATCAATATGATGCACAGATGAAAACATTGGTCACGCTTGCCGATTACGTGCCGTTAGATCAGAGACAGATTTTGACCCAATTACCGAAAGATATTAGTGATCATGTTTTGATGAAATGTTCATTTGTGACAGATTCAACCAATACAGATTTAGAACGTATTCAATTGCGATCATTAACGCAACACGATGGCATATTAGCTGCAGTTGCCGTCACGGAAATGCAGCGTGGAGGGCGAGGACGCCGTGCTAAAAAGTGGATTTCACCATTAGCAAAAAATCTCTACTTTTCATTTAAATACCACTTTCCTCAATCGGCATTTCCTCATTTAAGCACATTGAGTTTGCGTGCCGGGATTGCATTGTTAGAAGCGCTGAATTCTTTGGGCATTGAGTCTGCGAAGATTAAATGGCCCAATGATATCTGGGTAAATGGGCAAAAACTTGCAGGAATATTGGTGGAAAGTACGATTACCTCCCAAGGGATGGATGTAATAATCGGTATCGGCGTGAATAATCAGGAAGATTCATTTTCCGAAGTCGTAGGTAATCATCCAACGAGTTGTGAAGCCGTATTAGGTCAACCTTTAAATCGCAATAATCTCGTTGCCGCATTAACATCTAGGCTTTATGAGATCTGCCAGCAAATTGTGTATACGCCGGAGAAGTTATTAGATCTGAAAGAGGCGTGGAAGTTACACAGTTGTTTTGTCGGAAAAACCGTACGACTGATCTCTGATAAAGCGGAGGAGATTGGACAAGAGATCGGTATTGATGAGAGCGGTGCTTTATTGATCCAATATGCTGACGGCTCTATTAAGCCGCATCTTTCTGGAGATTTATCTTTGCGAGCTTATTCTTAGCAATATTGAGGGCTATATACGGAATTTAAAATGCGCCTTTCAATGAGGGAAGATTCGGAAGAATATTTTACCTGTCAGAAGGATAATCATTATTGCGGTTTAAGAATCACTGACACAACTGATGACATGAGATTGGTAAAATTATGCCAATATTTCTTCTAGCGATGCACCGTCTATTAATAGAATCTGTAATTTAAGTAGTGTAAGACCAATCTCACGTGTCATACAATCAATATGATAGAGATCGATTAAGGAGTGAAATAACCTATTTTCTTCCTAAATAAAAAGCCTACGATTATATAATTACATTACTCGTAGGCTTTTACAGTTTTTTCAGTGATTGAAAAATTATTTACAGTTCATCGAGAGAACGCGTCCATTTTTATAAAGTACTCGGCAACTTGAACCATTGCGCTTGCCACTACACCAATCGGCGGCCATTGTGATGTTTCGAACCTTACAACCGACGACGGCGCCAGAGTTATTCTTAATCACTTGTAATGGACCATTGACGGTCGTTGCCGGCGCACTGGAGAGGATTACTCCCTCTTCCTGTAAACCTTTCTGAAGTTGAGGTGCTGTTCCTGTTCTTCTTGCTGGCGTTGCTGTTGCATTGCTACTGTTTGATCTTGTGTTACGGTTAGCGAGTTTATTATCTACGGCAACTTTAAGATCCATCAGAATTGTCGGGGTTACAATATCAGAGCTTCCCTTGTTCTGTGTTTTCAAGAAAGCATTGAGTTGTTTTTTGGAGTTATTACCAAAAATACCATCGGGTTTAACGGCATATCCTAAGAGTTGCAAGTAGGTTTGTGCCTGTTTTGCGGAGGATTTTTTGAAAGACTCTAGCAGAGTATCATCAATTTTATTGCCCTTAGCAAGCCCTTGCTGTGAACGATAAGAGCTAATGGCTCTTTCCGTTGCCGGTCCCATCTTTCCATCTGCGCTACCTTTTAAGATGCCAAAACCAATGAGATAGCTCTGCGTATCTTTGATTGCTTGTTCTTCTTCACGTGCTTTAATCACTTTGTCATAATATTCTTTGGCAATTGTCGTCCCTTGTTCTTCATCAATTAAGATCAAGTATGCCGGAATATCTAAAGCTTCATTCACATTATAGCCATAGCGATTTTTTAAAATGCCGACTGCACGACGAGTTTTAGGTCCCATTGTGCCAGTTGTAGCATCTTTCATATAACCTGTGCGATTCAAATATCGTTGGAACTTATTAATATCTTCGGTTTCTAATCGCTCTTCGGTACGTTTATCTAATTTGCCGGATATTGGTAAACCAAATTCTTTCTGGAAAGCTGTAATTGCACGAGTAGAACCAGGACCTGTTAAACCATCAATGGTGCCAGTATAAAATCCTAAATAGGCAAGCTGTAATTGAATTAACGCAATTTCTTCAGTGCTTTTTGCATGAGAAAGATCGAGGTTTTTCACAGAGGCACGATATTTTTCTTCATTTTTATTGCTATCAGCTTGCAGCTCGCGATCTTCTTCGGCACTAACAGGTGTTGTGCCATCATCCGTGACATCTTCGAGTGAGTCACTTGGGATATCCTCAGGCTTGATAGTTTCTTCTAAATTGTTGTTTAAGTCGGTGTTGAAGAGCGTGAGTAGTAACGCAGGTGTTAAGCGTCCAACTTCTTCGGTATGACTTGCTTTTTCGTAAGCGATAATGGCTTTGCGGGTGCCAGGACCTGATACGCCATCAATGTCACCTTCATAGAAACCATCTTGGGTGAGACGATTTTGCACCATGCGATACATGATTTGTCGTAGTGGTGTTTGCCATCTTGGTAGAATCTCCCCTGTTTCTCGCTGACCGAGTGCTTTTTCAAAGCGTCGAATGGCTTCCCTCGTTGCCGGACCATTCGATCCATCAATATCGCCATCATAGAGTTTTAAGAGATGTAATGCGACTTGAGTAAAGAAAATATCGGATCGACGGGCATTAATAATTAGATGATCGACCTCACTTCGGGTGAGCGAAAAGGGCTGAAGGGGCTCTTTGAGTTCGACGAGTGCTTTTAGTTTGGCTTCAAACTCTGCTTTTTTAGCATCTTCGGCAGCTTTTTTAGCGGCGATTTCTGCAGCAATCTGTGCTTGTTGCGCCGCTTCTTTTTGTTGAGCAATAATCTGTGTTAAAGATTTTTGTACAATAGGCGTAATAGCAACGAATTGAGAGTTGTAGGCTTTCGGTTCTTGTGCGGGTTCTATAGTGATCTCTGTAGTTGCAGTAGCCGAGCCTTTTGGTGATGTCGCGCTATTTTGCACTGTTGTTATCTGAATTGGCGCTATATGATTGCCGGCATTTTCAGGTAGAAATTTAGGGTTGAAGAGATGGAATAAGACGCTTGGTGCAAGTGTTCCTGTTTCTGGTAAACCGACAGATTTTTCAAAACGACGAATGGCATTTCTGGTGGCTGCATCGTTCTTACCATTAATTGATCGACTATAAAGCTCTAGGTTTTTTAACTGTTGTTGTGCTTTTGTTCTGATGAGCGTTTCTAATGGCTCTTCCCAACGCACATGCGGAATACCATCGGCAGGTTGCCCAATGGACGTTTGATAACGTTTAATTGCATTACGAGAATTAGCACCGTTCATACCATCAATAACGAGTGGTGGTGGGAAATATCCCGCGATACGAAGCCAAGTTTGTAGCGTTAATGTTTTTTGTGAACGAGGATTGCCGGTGATCTTTTGAATGTCCTCACTTGATTCATCAAAGTAGATTTCTAAAGTTTTGGGAAATTCTATTGTGGAATCTTTATCTGGTGTCTGCTTGAGAAAATCGATTGCTAAAACGGTGTCATAAGCTGATGGATTAGCGGCTTGAGATTCGATGGTAAAGAGTAGCTTATTTTGAGTGGCATTTAGAATATTATCACGATTAATCACTGTATTGAGCGTCACACTATTGGGTAAGCGCTCTGTGATGCTATTGAGAAGTGCCGTTTGTAGCTCAGCTTCAGAAAGAGAAGGTTGTGTTTTTTCAATTTCTGTTAGAAGGGAAGCAATGGCGTCGTGTTCAAGGACAATAAACCATTCTGGGGTAATTTGTGGAATTTGAGCTAAGTCGTTGTCCGTTTGATATTGTAAGATGTTATCTTGGAATGCTCGAGTAAAGTTACCCTCAAGGTTATCCACAGGATAGTTGAGAAGAAATAACCAAATTTGTGCACGTTGGATTAACGCTGGAGTCATGCCGCTATGAATATTTTTTGTTTGTAACCACTCGCTAATTTCCGGATTCGTTTTCGCTGCAAGATAATCATAGAGCGTAAAGCCATAAGCATCCTTAAAGTAGAGATTCTTATCATTTTGATATTGCGCTAAGGAGTTTATGTCTGGATTTTGACTGGTTTTTAAAATATCAGTCAAACTATCGGCATAGCTCAGTGATAGAGCAAATATGGATGATAAGGCTACTTTAAGAATTGCTTTACGCATGATGATTTAATCCTTTGGGCTGTTTTTAACAGGTAATTTACCTTTTCTTAAATGGACTAAGATGAGGGAGGTTGCCGCAGGGGTAACGCCTTGAATTCTTGAAGCTTGACCTAATGTTTCAGGTTGAGCTTGATTGAGGCGTTCTTGAATTTCAATTGATAAACCTTCTACAAGGCTGTAATCAATATTTGCCGGTAATGGCGCATTTTCAAATTTCTGATTACGTTTAATATCTTCAATACTGCGATTAATGTACCCTTCATATTTTGTATGAATTTCGATTTTCTGCAGAACTTCGGATGAAAACGCTTCTAATTCCGGGCCATCTTCATCATGTAACTCTAAGAGGGTATTGAGAGAGATCTCAGGGCGTTTCAGAAGTGTTAATGCACGAATATTCTGTTTTAACTCGACTTTATGTTCTTCTTGAACTTTTTGACCTGCTGGAGAATCAACACGAATCATCCAATCTTTGAATTGCTGTTCTGCTTTTACAATTGCTTCTTGTTTTTCGAGGAATTTTTCCCAACGATAATCATCTACAAGACCGAGTTCTCGACCAATCGGTGTTAATCTTTCATCGGCATTATCTTCTCGTAAAATGAGGCGATGTTCCGCACGAGAAGTAAACATACGATACGGTTCGCGAACGCCGAGGTTGATCAGATCATCAATCATAACGCCAGTATAGGCTTCATGACGTTTTGGGTACCAAGCATCTTTTTCAAGATAACGGCGAGCGGCATTTAATCCGGCAAGTAATCCTTGTGCTGCGGCTTCCTCATAACCCGTTGTTCCGTTGATTTGTCCGGCGAAGTAGAGATTTTCGATCGCTTTGGTTTCTAACGTAAATTTAAGATTACGAGGATCAAAGAAGTCATATTCAATCGCATAACCTGGGCGTGTGATATGGGCATTTTCCATTCCCGGAATAGATCGGACAAGCTTGATTTGAACATCAAATGGCAAGCTTGTAGAAATCCCATTGGGATAGTATTCATGAGTATCTAAACCTTCTGGTTCTAAGAAGACGTGATGCTGATCTTTATCGGCAAACTTCATGATTTTGTCTTCAACAGAAGGGCAATATCTAGGACCTAAACCTTCGATCGTTTTATTATCAGCATACATCGGCGAGCGATCAAGACCGCCGCGGATAATATCGTGCGTTTCTTCATTGGTATACGTTGTCCAGCAGGAGACTTGGCGAGGATGTTCCTCTCGATGACCAAGGTAAGAGAAAATAGGTGTTGGCGTGTCACCTGGCTGCTCACTCATATTGCTAAAATCAATACTTTTTCCATCAATTCTTGGCGGCGTTCCTGTTTTAAGGCGACCTTTCCCAAGATTGAGTTCAGCAAGCTTGTGAGAGAGAGGGATCGATGCCGTATCGCCCATTCTGCCGCCGCTATAGTTTTGCATACCGATATGGATCAATCCGGATAAGAATGTGCCGGCAGTTAAGATCACTGTTTCCCCATGAAAACGAATGCCCGTTTGCGTAATAACGCCCGTGACTTTGTCGCCTTGAAGAATGAGGTCGTCGGCTGCTTGTTGGAAGAGATAGAGATGTGGTTGATTCTCTAGGATCTTACGCATCGCTGTTTTATAGAGGGTTCTATCTGCCTGCGCGCGCGTAGAGCGAACGGCGGGACCTTTAGAAGCATTGAGCGTTCTAAATTGAATTCCAGAAAGGTCGGTAACATGCGCCATTGCGCCGCCCATTGCGTCGATCTCTTTCACGATTTGGCCTTTTCCGATTCCCCCAATCGCGGGGTTACAGCTAAGCTGACCAAGTGTTTCGATATTATGCGTTAAGAGTAGAGTCGGAACGCCAAGACGTGCAGATGCAAGTGCGGCTTCGGTGCCAGCATGTCCGCCACCAATAACAATAACGCCAAAATGTTGAGGATAATCCATAGAAGTAAAGCTACTTAAGTAATAATTTAAAGGAGAAAATAGTGTGTTTCTGAAAGTCAGTTCAACACATTTTTCATGATGAGTGTGTGAGAATAAAATCCCTTTTTCTCACGAAGATAATCTGAAGATTATAAACTAAAAAAGGGATCTAACCAATGGAGATCCCTTTGAAATGATGTCTCTTTTGTCAAGAAACTATTTTGCTTCTGATTGTTTTGCAAGATCATCTAATGAAGTTGTAAAACCTTTCATTGAAATGTCAACTTTAACGTTGTTTGCTTCAGGACCTAAGAAGTCATGTGTGTAGCTGACGTTAAGTTTGCCAGAACCTTTTAAGGTGCTAAGAACTTTTGCATCACTGATTGGAAGACCTGTGATACAACCATCTGGTAAGCAACGCTCGAAGCTTAAGCCTGTAACTTTTGAACCTTCGATTTCAAGTTGTTTGCCATCAATTTTAAGTTCAAGGCCTGGGATTAACAAAGCGCCTGGAAGTGCGCTGAAAATCAGTGTTGGGTTGCCATCGATATAAACCACAGATGCTCTGAGAGCTTTAATTTTTTGTTTCTGTGAAGAATCGTTAGGATTTGTGAGTTCAATGTCGCCAGTCGTTGACATTAAGCAGTTTTCAAAGGTTCCTTCTGGAGATTCATCCTGTAAGCACTCAACTTTCCAGTCGCCGTGTTGTTTAAGGTAAATCACTTCCGTTTGATTTTGTTGTGCCATTGCCGCGCTTCCTAAAAGGAATGCAACACTAGTACTTAATAATAACTTTTTTAACATAATCGGGTTTTACTCCATATAATTAGGAACGCTAAGTATTTCGATGTTTTCTATCCATTTTATTAAATAGAATAACATTACAAGTGGTTTATTATATACTAGTTCAATAATCGTTCAAGAAAAGGTCGATTTCAATGAAATTGACAGGGAAGAGAAAACAAAAAGATGCAGTTATCAAATGAGAAATCGCAAGCCAATGGGCGCGTTTATGTTATTTCAGCTCCTTCAGGCGGTGGGAAAACAACATTAGTGGATGCGTTAATGGCGCAAGATAAGAATGTTACAAGAGCGGTCACTCATACCACAAGAAATGCGCGTGAAGGCGAAGTGAATAGTGTGGATTATCATTTTGTCACAAAAGATCAGTTTAAGGAGATGATTCAAGCTGACGCATTTTTAGAACATGCCGAGGTTTTTGATAATCTTTATGGCACCTCGCTGCAAGAAGTGCGAAAACATACGGCAACAGGCAAAGATGTTGTTTTGGTGATTGATTGGCAAGGCGCAGATTCTGTAAAAGCGATTATGCCGGAAGCGGAGTTAGTGTTTATTATTCCTCCTTCTATCACGGCATTGGAAGAGCGTCTGTCTTCAAGGCAGCAAGATGACGCTGAGGTCGTCCGTAAACGAATGGCAGATGCTGTGAATCAAATTCGTCATTACCAAAAGTTTGATTATGTCATTGTGAATGATGATTTTGAGAAGGCGCTGGCAGATTTACGTGAAATTTTCCGAGTTAATCGTTTGAGAACGGCGTATCAAAAGGCTCAGAACAGAGAGTTGTTAGATAGCTTATTGGGTGAAAAAATCTAAATTTCTAATGTATTTAGAGGTATACTAACCCACTTTTTAGAATGCTTAAGAATGGTCAAAATCGTGATTTGAAAATGATTTTGAATCGATTCAGTGAATCGGTAAGTATTCCTATAACGCCAATGAAATAAGCAATAAGATACTATCAAATATTTTGCATAAATTTTTGAAAGACACTTTATATTCTTATTGTTTTAAAATTATGCGTTATATTAAGATGATTGTGTGTATTTAAGGCAAATAGCAGAACCTCTGTTTTTGTCAGATTTAATAAAAGTTAAAGTTTTAGGAGTAAAAGTTATGGCTCGTGTAACGGTACAAGATTGTTTAGAGAAAGTAGATAACCGTTTTCAATTAGTAGCAGTTGCAGCGAAGAGAGCAAGACAGCTCGAACGTGGTGTTGAACCAACAGTCACGCGTACAAGTCGTGCCTCTAAATCAACAGTCATTGCGCTTCGTGAAATTGCAAAAGGGGATATTTCTCCTGCTGAAATTAAAGCAAAAGAGCTTGAGTACAACGCTGAATTTTAATCATTATTGATTGATTTTTAAGAAATAGCCTCCAAATTAATTTTGGTAGGCTGTTTTTTGTTTTGTGTCACGTTTTATTAAGCAGCATTTAAAAGAACAATAATAAACGATCTTTATTATTAATTTAATAAAATGATAATTTGTGTTATCTCTGATATAGAAAATTTATAAATTGATCAAAGGATCGATAATGTCGGTTCAAAGGAGTCCTGATGGAGAGTCATAATCTTCCTCCAAATCTCCTTCCATGGCGTAAAGAGTTTGAGATTAAGGTCGATCGCTTATTGCGAATCGTCGGTCGCTATCTTTCGGAAGAAGAGGTTCAAGAGGTTAAACGTGCCTGTATTTATGGTGCTTTTGCGCATCAGGAACAGTTTCGCTCGTCTGGTGAACCGTATATCTTTCATCCGATCGCTGTGGCACTGATTTTAAGTGAAGTCCAGATTGATAAATCATCGCTGGTAGGTGCCATCCTGCATGATGTTATTGAAGATACCGAGATCGGTTACGAAGAGATCAAATTAGAGTTTGGTGAAGAAGTTGCGCAGATTGTTGATGGCGTAACAAAACTGACGAAGATTAAATTTAGATCTAAGGAAGAAGCGAAAGCGGAAAACTTCCGAAAAATGATTTTAGCGATGACAAAAGATCTTCGTATTATCATGGTGAAACTCGCAGATAGACTTCATAATATGCGAACTTTAGGATCATTGCCGGCATATAAAAAGCGCCGTATTGCTAATGAAACTTTAGAGGTTTATGCACCAATCGCCGCGAGATTGGGGATGTATGTTTTACAAGTTTATTTAGAAAATCTCTGTTTTGAAAATATCTATCCGATGCGCCATGCGGTATTGGCGAAAGCGATTGATGAAAAGTATGCTAATGAGAGTGAAAACCTGACTCGCATTAAAGATGCGATCTATGATCGTTTAGTTCGTAGTAATATTTTGTCGCGAATCTCTACGCGGCAGAAACATCTGTGGAGTATTTACAATAAGCTTAAGATTAAGGGCAAAATTGAACTGGTATACGATATCTTTGCCATTCGCGTAATCGTTTCGACAGTTGATGAGTGTTATCGTGTACTTGGGATGGTGCATCAGCTCTACAAGCCGATTATTGGTGGCTTTAAAGATTATATTGCAATCCCCAAAGGGAATGGTTATCAAAGTTTGCATACGATTGTATTTGGACGAAATGGTTTGCCGGTCGAAGTGCAAATTCGTACACGAGATATGCACGTGATTGCCGAAGCGGGAGCCGCCGCACATTGGCGTTATAAAGATGCTTACGAAGGGCAAGAGCATAACCAAATTCGGACTAATAAGTGGCTCGATTCTGTGACAGAACTCCAAGATAGTGGTATCTCTTCTGAAGAATTTATGGAAGCGATGAAAGCGAATCTCTTCCCGAAAGAGATCTATCTCTTTACGCCGAAAGGTCGCATTATTGAATTGCCGAAAGGTTCAACTGGAATTGATTTCGCTTATGCGGTTCATACAGAAGTGGGGAATCGTTGTAAGGCAATTATTGTCGATGGGCAAGAAGTATCATTTTCACAGTCATTACATAATGGTCAAACTGTGGAGATTGTCACAGAGCAAGGCTTAAGACCATCACCAAAATGGTTGGATTACGTGGTGAGTGCTCGTGCGAGAACCAGTATTTTGACGTATCTTTCGAAATTACCTAATGATGTTTCGATCTGTATTGGTGAAGAACTTTTAACGAAAGCGTTAGAAGAGAAAGGAATTTTATTAGATGATTTTACGAGCACGGATCGTGATGTGCTTTTAGAGGAACTGGACTTAGGAACAAAAGAAGAGCTTCTGATGGGTATTGGTCGTGGTAAATACCCGATGCATTACGTCATTAACCGCTTCTTAGTGAAGCAAGGTTTAGAAGTTGAAATGCATGAAGCGCCGGAAGAAGAGGATGATGGGCTTGAAGTTTCAAGCGATATTATCATCGGTGCTGAAAAGATGAAGACTACGTTAGGTCGTTGTTGCTATCCATTGCCGGGCGAATCGATCATTGGCTATTTAAGCCAACGCCAAGGAATGGTGATTCATCAAGTTGATTGTGCGAATGTTGAGAATTATAAAAAGCAGGCAGATCGTTGGATTCCTCTGGCTTGGAGTAAGAAAGCACAAGGCGATTTCCCTGTACAATTAACGTTAATTGCGAAAAATCGCCGTGGTGCGATTGCCTCAGTGAGTGCGAAAGTGACGGAGATGAATCTCGATTTTGGAGAGTTTATGTCTGAGCCAATGAGTGATGATCTGGTGAGAATTCGCTTTGTGGTAGATGTGGAAGATCGTAAACATCTAGCCGATATTATGCGTGAGATTCGATTATTACCACTTGTCGAACGCGTATCAAGACGTTAGAAGTTTTTTCATAAGCTCATAAGATATTAATTAGAAACCTTTAAATAGAAGATTGTTTAAAGGTTTTTTTTATGGCTAGAGAGAATATTTGCTCGCTTTTATAAGTCTTTTGGGGATGATGATTGCCACGACTCTCAAACTGAAATGGCTATCGGTATTGAGATCGGGACAATTGCGGGATAAACGATATGTATCAGCTCATCATTTATAGAATATCGTTATAATAGTTCGGCATTGGCTCTACTTATGTTGCGCATTTTTGATGAGCAGATTAATCTAACGACATTCAATATTCATTTTTAAAGAGAGAATTTTCTTATGGCAAACTCACAACCTTTAGCATTTTTAGGCGGATTAACGGCTGAAGAATTTTTAACGGAATATTGGCAAAAAAAACCATTGTTCGTCAAAAATGCTTTTCCAGATTTTGAAGATCCCATTTCGGCAGATGAGATTGCCGGTCTTGCTTTTGAAGAGTTCATTCCTTCGCGCTTTATTTTTGAATCTGGCGGTGATCGACCTTGGCAGCTAAAAATGGGGCCAGCAACGGAAGAAGATTTTGCCACTTTGAAAGAAAAAAAATGGATGTTGGTGGTAAATGATGTGGAGAAAAATCTTCCCGAGCTAAAAGCAATGACGGCGCCGTTTCAATTTATCTCTCATTGGCGTTTGGATGATTTACAGGTCAGTTTAGGCGAAGATGAGGGGAATGTTGGTGCGCATTGGGATGATTATGATGTTTTCTTGATTCAAGGAATGGGTCAGAAAAAATGGCAAATTAGCTATGCGCCGGTATCTGAAGATGATTTCATGAAAGGGGTCGATATTCGTCTAATTGAGAATTTTAAAGCAGACGAAGAGTGGATTGTTGAGCCCGGAGATATGCTCTATTTGCCACCAAGAATCGGGCATTATGGTATCAATATTGGTCGCAGCGTAACATGGTCAGTTGGATTTAGAGCACCTAAGCATCAAGAGATGTTCCGAGATTTTATTGAGATGAAATTTGATGATATTGCCGAAGATGCGCGTTATAGCGATCCTGATCTGCAGGTGTCTGAAAATTATGGTGAATTGAGCGATCAAGCACTGGATCGTGTGGTACAAGTGATTCAAGAGGGATTATTAACAAACCGTGATGAGATTGCTAAATGGTTTGGGGAATTTATGACAGAACCGAAGATGTATCAATCGCCGGAATTATTGGAAGAGAAATTATCTGCCGCAGAGCTTGTCGAATTCTTAGATGCCGGTGGCGCATTAGAGGTTCATCCTGGTTTGAGTTTGATTCATCGTCAAATTGGTGATTCTTATTATCTTTTTGCCGGTGGGAAATCTTATCAATTGCCGGTTGAGCAGTCAGGGTTGATCGAGTTAATTGTTAATTCTGAGTTTTTAGAGTTTGATGATGTAGAAGATTATTTAGAAGCTGAAGAAACATCGTTATTGATTGTACAACTTCTGAATGAAGGCGTATTGATGATGGAAGAGGAAGAATAGATCGATGAAACAGATGATGCAAAGAGTGAGTGCCGGGATTTTATTGTTATCAGCATTGTTAATGGTAAGTGCAACGGCGAATACGGCTGTGACCATGAATGCTGATCTAGAGAAATTTCAGCAAGAGAAGGAAGGGGTTGTGAAACCGTCTTTTGGTATAGCGCCGGAGTCAGGATTGCGAGAAGGAGAGATGCGAATTGCTGAACAGCCAATTATTGTGGAATTGGCTTTAGATGACTATTCACAGGCAAAAGGCTTGATGTTTCGAGAAAGTATGCCGGAAAATTCAGGGATGCTCTTTATGTTCGCACAAACGCAGCCCTTAGCTTTTTGGATGAAAAATACTTTAATTCCTCTGGATATTATTTATATTACAGAAGTTGGTGATATCGTGCATATTGTGACGGCAGAGCCTTGTAAAATTCGTAATTGCCCTTCTT
>DXHP01000066.1 GCA_019113305.1 Candidatus Ignatzschineria merdigallinarum
GATCAGCGCCATTCGCCGGTGGAAGGCGTGGTGCACCGTTATCCCGATCGCGCGCTTTTGAAAGTGACGCAGCTGTGCGAAGTGTATTGTCGATTTTGTTTTCGTAAAGAGATGATCGGCCATAAGGGCGAGAATTTATCACAAGCGGAACTCGATGCGGCTTATCACTATTTTGAATCCCATCCCGAGGTGCGTGAAGTAATTTTAACCGGCGGGGATCCGATGATTTTATCCAATCGCCGTTTAATGACGATTATGCGCCGTCTTGCGGAGATTCCTCATATCAAAGTCATTCGAATTCATACGAGGATTCCGATCTTAAATCCTGAGCGGGTTGACCGTGAGTTGGCTGAATTTTTAAAGTCGCTCCGGATGGAAAATGGAGTGCAGATTTTAGTGGTCATTCACGCCAATCACGCGGCAGAGTTTAGTGAATCGGTACGGGAGGCGATAAATTGCCTACTCGATCATCGGGTGATGCTGATTTCTCAATCGGTGATGTTAAAAGGGGTGAATGATAATTTTAAAGCGCTGTCGGAGCTGATGTACACTCTCGTTGATTTTGGCATTAAACCGTATTATCTCCACCAGATGGATTTAGCACGCGGAACGAGCCATTTTGTGGTGGAAGAAGCTCGCGCGATTGCGCTCATTCACGAGCTACGGGAAAAGGTCTCGGGCATTTGTGTGCCTCATCTTATTCAGGAAATCCCGGCAGGAGAAGGTAAAAAAGCACTCTATTAGGAGTGCTTTTTAAAATGTTAATTGGTGTTCTTATAAATTTTGTAAAATTCGGCGCGCTTCATCGCCAATTTTCCGTTGAGAAAATCCAAGTTTAAAGCGTGATCCGCCATATTGCGTCCACAAAACGCCGGAGCGAATGCCCGCAAGCAGAATTGCACGAATGCGATTTTGCACATCGGTTTGACGCAAAATATCTTTTTCGCCACGAATCATCACCCGAGGCAAAAGATGGCTAATAGTTTGGGTATAAAGATCGGCAATTGCCGCTAAAATCGTATTATCGGTGATCTCAAAAAAGTTAAGTCGCCCCTTAATATCTTCAATGCCGCGGCTAATAATTTGGCAATAATCATCGCGATCTAACAGCGGAGAAGGGAGATGAACCATGCTAGCAAAATATTCCTGCACATAGCGTGATTGGGTGGCAACGCCCCGTTCGAGCAACTCTAATCCCATGGTCAAATCGGCAGGATCGGCATAGATATCGCGAATCGTATCAGGTTCGGTCACCAAAATACTCTCAAGAAGGGCGCGTTGCTCGGCATCAGGGGCACTGCCACGCGTCGCTAATTGATCGGCAATGGCTGCCGCTTGGGCAACCCCCGCGAGAGCGATGGTCTGTTTGGAAAAAAGGGATAAATTGCTCGTTGCCATAGATTAAATTCTTACAAAATTAGACGTTAAAAAAGAATGAACTGCTCGGTTATCATAGCAAATTAGCCTTCTCCGTACAGATTATTTCCAGCGTTTCGATTAGCTCATGCTCGCGTGAAAGATATCATAAAGAAAGATTCCGGCAATGATCAATAGCGCCAGCTTAAAGAGCACCACAATCGGGCGCGAGCCCCTTTTTGGCTTTTTAAATAGATAAAATAACAGGCCAACCAGCAAGAGCTTTTGTAAAAGATTCCATTCATCGTTGGAATTATCATCATCAAAATTGCTCATGCGCCATCCTTTCGTGTTATCAATCCATCTACAAACCCCAAGGGCGTTAAGTGATTGTACGAGATTGGAAAAGATATGCAATAGCCCATATCCCATTAGAAAACGCGCTGTTATTTATTGTGGTAAGAGGTTTGCCATGCTACATTTTTTGGGAGTTCTACTAAATGGAGTTGAGACTATATCAACAGCTATTTCCAATTTGTAGGCGCAACTTTTCATTGATCAATATTTATTTAAATATCCACAATAGGAGGGCAATCAAGGCTGAGTTAATAAAAGTCGATTGTAATTCCCTTTTTTTAAAGGTCATTTAAAAGTAGAAGGTTCTTTATGGCTTATTAAGCGTTGTTAATACCTAAGAAATAGATACAACCAAATTAAATGCTTGTAAAAGAGAGGATTTTTTATAGCATTCAACTTTAAAAAAACATACAATCATCTTTATTAAGATAATAGATAAAAAATTATGGAGTTATTTTGAAAAATGAAAAAGTTTGGAAACTCTCATGGGTTTCATATGTAAAGGCCTTCTTCTTTTTGCCATTGGGCACTATTTTCATAGCATTCATTTTGATGATTATTTTTAGTTTCGCACTAGCGTTTATTTCAGGTTATTTGTCACCCGAAACGATCGCAAGTATGGAGAATTTACCAACAAGATTGGGTGTGAGTGAGAATATGATTGTAGTTTATATTGGTCTAGTTGTTTGGGGTATTGTTACAGTTATTATTGGGATTTTTGTTTTCTTTTCCATGCGCAAGATTATGTTTTATTATGATAATGAGGGAGTGTGGTTTTCTTCAGGCATTCTTCCATGGAGGAAGGGTGTCAATGGTATTAAATGGCGTGATTTAGATGAGGCTTTATATTCATCAGGCTTTTTAGGTTGGGCATTCAACTCATATTACGTGGTAATTTCACATCGATTCACTAAAGGCGTAGAAATTAGTATGAAAGATATAAAGTACGGCAATATCTTTGTGCAAGAAGTAAATGAGGCACACCAAAAACACATTGAAAACAATCATTTAGATGTTTGATTTATATGAGATTATAAAAGGCTTCAGTACTCATAGTGCCATCACATAATATTTTTGATATAAAAAGATAGATTGATCTAATTTAGCTCTCTATAAAACTAGCTAATCAACATCTAACAATTCAGAGTCTACCTCGTTAAAATTCTGCTAAACCCATTTCCAGATAGCAAAAAGCCCGCTGTTTAGCGGGCTTTCAGACTGTGTGATGGTGCCTAGGGCCGCAGTTATACCTTAAAAAGAGAGAAGGGGTTTACTGCGGTATCCTCGTGTTTATGCTATAACTTATTACTATTGTAAAATGTTAGGATGGGTGAGATACGGTATAAAAGGGTATCCGTTTACTCCAAAAATTACTCCAGGAGATTCTGAATGGCTTATGTAAGCAAACGAGGTGACCGATGGCGTGCTGAGGTTGTTGTAACAATTGATTATCAAACTTTTCGTGATTCTAAAACATTTGACACCAAAGCTGAAGCAACACTTTGGGGGATTGAACGTGAAACGGAAATGAAACGTGGTCAAGTTGATCGGCCTGAAGATAAAACATTAAGGGACGCTCTGCTTTATTATTTAGAAACCGAAGTGCCAAAGAAAAGAACGCAGCGTTATATTGATAATGCCACTTATCGAATACAATCATTTTTAGAATGTCCTGCATTGAATGTTGATACAAAGCTTCATTCATTAGGCTATGAAGTTTTTGATAAGTATATTAATTATCGCCTGAATGTCAGTGGTGTTGTGACATCAACAGTTAATAAAGAGCTAACATTCATGCGCTCTGCAATTCGATTAGCTCAGAAGATGAAATGGCTTGATCATAATCCCTTTGAGCATGTGCAGCAGTTAAAAGAACCACCGCCAAGAAACCGTCGAATATCTGATGATGAAATTAGTCGCATACTTGAAGCATTGGACTATGATGAAGAAAAGGAATTAACACAAGTCCGGCACCGTGTTGCGGTGATGTTTTTGTTTGCTCTAGAAACCGGTATGCGGATTTCTGAAATCTGTAATCTTGATTGGAATAATATCTTTATTAAAGAGCGGTATTTACGTATTCCTGAAAGTAAGAATGATGATAGTCGAGATGTGCCATTATCAATGCGTGCGATAGAATTATTGGAGCGTGTAAGATTCTACTCTAAAAATATCGGGTATGATGTAGAGAAGCGAGATCAGTTTGGTCGGAAAATATCTTATCGTGCAAAACCTGTTTTCTATAACAACTTAAATGGTAAAGCTCCTGGTAATGCCTCCAAGCTTTTTGCCAAGTATGTTGATAAAGCAGGGATTGTAGATCTAACGTTTCATGATACTCGCCATGAAGCTTGTACGAGATTAGCCCGTAAAATTGATGTGCTAGATCTAGCGAAGATGATTGGCCATCGTGATATTAAATCTTTGATGATTTACTATAATCCAACGGCTACAGAAATTGCTGACCGATTAGATTAGTCATTAATTAAAAAAATTATGTGATAATATCTAGTAATAAGAAAACTCTTATTACTTAAGAGTTAGTTTTTTGAAAAGGAAAATCTTATGGAATTTAAACCTGGAGATATTGTTAAGCTTAAATCAGATGGGCCTGCAATGACGATTGTTAAACCAATTTATCAGTTAAATTTACAAACAGAAGAGCGAGAATTTAAGGGATATTACGAAACAACTTGGTTTGCGGGAAAAAAACAAGAAAAAAGTAGTTTTCATGAAGACACTATAACGTTAGTCGAAGATGATAAAAAGTAGCCAAAATATAGCTCTTTGGATGCTTCAAGAACTTGAAAAGAATGGAGTTCTTTATCAAG
>DXHP01000067.1 GCA_019113305.1 Candidatus Ignatzschineria merdigallinarum
CTTCTAAATCCTGCAAATGAATATGTCCGTTCGTTTGTGAATGATGTGGATTCCACAAAAGTGATTACCGCATCACGCTTAATGAAAAAATTCACCGAAAGAATCCATATTGAAAAAGATGGTCCGGCAACTGCGGTTCGCCGTATGGAGCGTGAAAGTCATCACTTCTTACCTGTTGTATCGCGTGGGAATATTTTCATGGGATATCTCAGAATTAACACTGCAAGAAGACTTCTTCGAGATAATGCCGAAAAAATTACCGTTGAAGATCTTATTGAAATTCCAACCATTAATCAAAATACCCCTGTTTTAGAGTCATTAAGTGATTTTGCAGGACATACCTATCCATTAGCAGTTCTTGATGATCGTATGCGCCCTGTCGGCTTCCTTCGTTATACCAAAGTTGTGGAGATGATGTCAGATGATGACAATCCCCTCGATGGCGGAAAAATGGAGCGCAAAAAAGCAGAAAGCGATCACGAAAATAGTACTCAAAATCAAGAAGTAGGAGCTTAATATGAATATTGGTATTGGAAAATATGTCGAACAGTTTGTTGATTGGTTATCAACCGTTGGCAGACCCTTCTTCGATCAAATCGCTTCTATCATTGGGAATTCAGTAAAAGGACTTCAAGGCAGTTTAAATGCCGTCCCACCTTTCTTGATGATTATTATCATTACACTGCTAGCTTTTTTAGCAATGACAGGTATTCGTCATTTTTCTACAAATATTAAAAATTACAAACGAAGCTTTGGACTCCCTATATTTGTCATCTTAGGTCTATTCCTTGTGAATGGCATGGGATTTTGGTCACAATTAATTGATACCTTAGTTTTAGTCATTATTTCGACCATCATTATTTTAATCATTGGAATCCCACTAGGAATCCTCTGTGCTAAGAGCCGTAAAGCAGATGCCATTGTCCGACCAATATTAGATTTCATGCAGACAATGCCGGCATTTGTTTACTTGATTCCAGCGATCTTATTCTTCTCTGTTGGAGATGTTCCCGGTGTTTTAGCAACGGTAATATTCTCATTGCCTCCAGCGGTAAGAATGACCACTTTAGGCATTAAAGAAGTTCCTGAAGACATTATTGAAGCTTCTCTTGCATTTGGTTGTACTGGCTCACAAATGCTCTATAAAGTACAAATCCCTCTCGCAATGCCGACGATTCTTGCCGGCGTAAACCAAACAATCATGCTTGCTCTGTCAATGGTTGTGATCTGTTCAATGGTAGGAGCTGGCGGTTTAGGTGAAAGTGTTTACGCAAGTATCCAGCAAGCAGATATGGCACTTGGATTTGAAGCGGGTCTTTCAATTGTAATCTTAGCGATTATTTTAGACCGTATCACCCAAGCAATTGGACGTAAATAGACAATTACGACGATGTTAAACAAGTAGATGAGGTTTCATCTCTTGCTATCGGTTTATATCGAATCCCTGCGAAATCATATTCGATATAAACAGTTTACTTATATAAATATAAAATTATAAATATCGAGGAAGAATATGAATAAGTTATTTAAAACGATTGCGATTGCAGCTGTATCGCTCTTTACACTTGCAGCTTGCGGCGATGATAATCAACAAAAACCTGTAAAAATTCTCTACCCTAGTTGGGCGGAAGGTGTTGCGATGACACATCTTGCCGAATATGTTCTAGATGAAAAAGGCTTTGCTATAGAAACAACATTAATTGAACCAGGCCCACTTTATGCGGCGTTATCAAAAGGAGATGCAGATCTCTATCTAGATGCGTGGTTACCACACACTCATAAAGATTATTGGGAAAGATTTGGTGACAAACTTGAAGTCGTTGGTGTTGCATTTGATGATGCAAGCACGGGATTAGTTGTTCCTGCTTACGTCGAAATTGATTCGATTGCCGAATTGAATGATAACGTTGATATGTTTGATGGCAAAATCTATGGAATTGGCGCAGGTGCCGGCATTCATGGCAATACGATCCGTGCAATTGAAGAATATCCACTAAACTTTGAGCAATTAACATCATCTGAAAGTTCAATGATGGCAGAGCTTCGCCGCTCAATTGCTGCAAAAGAACCAATCATTATTACAAGCTGGAAACCACATTATATGTGGGATCTATATGACCTTAAAATGTTGAAAGACCCAAAAGAAGTCTATCTAATTGACCAAATTGAAATTCTATCACGCCAAGGTTTCTCTGATGACCATCCAGAAGTTGCAAAATTCTTTGGTAATTTCCAGTTTAATTCTGAACAACTTCATGAATTAATGGCAATGGTGGGTGAAGATGAGCGTGATCCAAAGGTCGGCGCTAAAAAATTCTATGAAAAATATAAAGCTGAAATCGACAGCTGGTTTCAATAACCTCTCCTAAAAGATCCATTTAATAGAACCTTGGCGATCAATACATCCTAGCTAATGATTGATCGCCGAGTCACTCTATACTTTTTTTCAGCAAATCATCATGGATCATTAGTTAAACCTAAATATCCAATCTACTGATCTTATTTACAGAATAGCTTCTCAAAAGATATTCATTTAACTCATCTACAAGGATTATTTATCATAAATAACAACGTATGAGAAAAATTTTAACCACAATTATTAAACCCATTTCAATCACACTATTGTCACTCTTCATGCTTATTGCTTGCGGAAAAGATGATGGCACAAAACCCATTAAAATTCTCTATCCAAGTTGGTCAGAAAGTGTGGCAATCATGTACTTGGCAGATGAAGCCTTAACCCAAAATGGCTTTACCGTCGAAAAGTCCCTAGTGGAACCTGGCCCTCTTTTTGCCGCCGTTGCCCAAGGCAGCGCTGATCTTTACCTCACATCTTGGCTGCCTAACACACACCGAGATTATTGGGAAAGATTTGGAGATCAATTAGATATCATTAGCGTTATTTTTGATGGTGGCGTTTCTGGCTTTGCTGTGCCGCAATATGTCAATATTAACTCTATCGAAGAACTCAACGATCATGTAGAGATGTTTGATGGGAAAATTTATGGCGATGGCGCCGGTGCCGGCATTCATGCTTTAACATTACAAGCCATTGAAGATTATGAGCTTGATTATGAACAAATTGGCTCCTCAGAAGCATCTATGCTCGCGGAGCTTCGTCGTGCGATTAGTGCTAAAGAACCAGTAATCATCACAAGTTGGAAACCTCATTATATGTGGGATCTTTATGAATTAAAAATGTTAGAAGATCCTAAAGTTATCTATCCCACAGATGAAATTACCATCTTATCTCGTAAAGGATTTAGCGATGATCAGCCAGAAGTGACCCATTTCCTCAAGAATTTCAAATTAGATTCTGAAAAACTTCACGAATTAATTGGCATGGCTCGGAAAGATGAACGAAACCCACAAGTCGGCGTTAAAGAGTTCTACCAAAAATATAAAACAGAAATTGATAGTTGGTTCCCATAATTGTGTCATCAATCTCTCCATTTCAAGAAGCGCCTTAATGGGCGCTTTTTTATAAAAAAAGCTAATTATCCCAATCTTAAATTCTATAAAAGAGACTATTTCGAATATTTATCACCCAATTCAGTCCAGTTACAATCCCCTTGGCTTTCATTAATTTTTGAAATTAAGGAAATTTGGTATTATAGGGAGAATTATTTTTAAAATATTGGAGAAGTCATGAGTACTGATAATAATAAATTGACCTCAAAGGAATTGGAGTTTGTTCTACATTGGGGCGAAATGGGAAGTCGTTGGGGAATTAATCGTACTGTTGCGCAAATTCATGCATTACTTTTCATTCAAGAAAAACCCATCTCTGCTGATGCAATCTGTGAGTATCTCGGCATTGCTCGCTCAAATAGTAGTAATAGTATTAAAGAGCTTGAGCGCTTAGGACTTGCCAAACGCTCTCACATTTTAAATGATCGCAAAGATTATTTTGAAACAACTGGCGATGTTTGGGAACTTCTAAAAATTATTGCGCGCGAACGTATTGAGCAAGAACTCAAACCCACAGAAGTAATGCTCACTAACTTATTGCAAGATCCAGAGTTTAAAAATGAGAGCGAAGTATTCCAAAAACGGGCGAAAGATAGTGTTGATCTATTACATTCACTGATCAATATCGGCGATCATCTTTTAGGTTTTTCAACAACTGGGTTAAAACGTCTCTTTAAGACAAGCTCCGGTTTGATGAAGTTTATTCTCGGTGCTCGTAAAGATGACAAAGCTTAAAATATCGTTAGGCAATCAAGCTGATGAACTTGAATGACAAATCTATCACCGCACATAATAATGCCAATCTATTCTAGATAGAATGGCATTTTTTATGACTATTTAATTCAAGATTCTTTTAAAGGTAACGCACTGCTAGAGGAATATTGGCTCGCTTTTATTCAATCTCCCGCAGCGGTTATCTCAGCGGTTTTAAACCGAAAATGATAATATTTGCAATATAATTCATGATGATTATCTTATGATTGATTTCATTATGATATTTCAAACCCAAATGGAATCACTTCTTGAATTTCAGTCGTTTGACTTATTGCCATCATTAAGCGATCAACACCTAATGCGACACCACTACAAAATGGAACTTGATCCAGAACCTTTAACAACAGCTCATCAATGGGTACTTGCTGATAACCAATCAATTCCCGCTGGTCATTTTCTGCCATAAAACGTGAACGTTGTTCCTGGCTATTTGTTAACTCTTCATAACCATTTGCTAATTCTAAGCCCTGCCAGTACGCCTCAAAACGCTTCCCTACTTGATACCCCCCTACTTCAACAATTTTTGATAAAGATGCTTGAGATGCCGGATAGTGATAAAGCAATGTGATTTTCTCTGGATCAAATGCCGGCTCTATCAAATGCGATACGATTAGATCTAGCGCTTCATCACGATCTCTAAGTTCAAATGTCAAATCGATGCCTTTATTCTTAATAAAATTGATTAATGCCGGCAAATCCATCTCAAAAGGATTGACCTGCAAAATACGCGCGAATGCTTCCAAATAACTATATCGTTCGATAGGCAATGTTTTATTGGTAATTAACTGTATCAAATCAGTCACTTCTTCCATTAATGCTTCTAAAGTATAATCGAGTCGATACCATTCAAGCATCGTAAATTCTGGATTATGCCTGCGACTAATCTCCCCATCACGAAATACTTTTCCTAAGTAATAGCAAGAACCTGAACCTTCCGCCAAAAGGCGCTTCATATGATATTCCGGCGATGTTATTAAAAACATCTCATGCCCATAAAGTTTTCCGGGACCATTATATTTCGCAATAAAATTCAATAACGCAGGATCAGGATTCCCAAACTGACTCATAATCGGCGTATCCACTTCTACCACTTTTTCTTGATAAAAATATTCTCGAATCGCTCTAAATATCTCTCCACGCATCCATAGTTTATTTTGAAGCTCAGTATTTCTAAGCGCTTGCTGATTATCCATTTTATCTCCAATTCTTCTTTCTAATATCATTTAGATCTCAATATTCAGGATTCAAATGATGCTGTAATGAGAAACTATTGCTTAATATTTTGCAAATTGCCCTTTCTGTTTTTAGGCAATATTTTGTGAATTAGTATATCGCTAATCCCGTAAAAATGTCGTTTTAGCAAAAATTAGTCACTGATATTTTATAGGTAGAAAGAATCCTATTTAGGAATAGAAGCACTTACTACTTGCAAATAGGAATAATTGTTATTACTATGTGTAAAAACATCGTTAATAAGAGGAATTAATCATGTACATTTGTCTTTGCAATGGGATTACAGATAAAGCAATTGTTGAGGCTGTTGAAAATGGCGTTACAACCTTTGAAGCATTACAAGCAGAACTCGGTGTCGCTACCGGCTGCGGATCATGTGCTGATATTGCTAGAAGTCTTCTTCCTGGTGAAGCAACATCTATTGGACAAAATATACCAATTCCTCAA
>DXHP01000068.1 GCA_019113305.1 Candidatus Ignatzschineria merdigallinarum
GCAATTAGAGAAGCATAACTAAAATTTCTAAGCCGCCTGTCCGGCGGTGAACGATTTAGTAGATGAAGATGCGGCAGATTATTTTTTCTAAGCCGCCTGTCCGGCGGTGAACGCGAAGCAACTTGCGAAGCCCTTGCCCTTTTTTTTCTAAGCCGCCTGTCCGGCGGTGAACATTTATCTACTGCTGTTTTTGAGATTGCGCTATTTTCTAAGCCGCCTGTCCGGCGGTGAACTATTGATCATACTCTCAAAACCGTTCCAATGTAAACAATTTCATTAAATGCTGATAAAAAACCTATTTTTTCGCACCAACACTTAACCTAATGTTTTTAAAGAGATTTATGCAACCATAAAAATAAATGGTTTTTTACCTTCTTCTGCACCCATCATCAATAATTGCTTTTATAGTGAAATCCGCTTAAAACTATCTGATTAAAGATTCTGTTGAAAAGTCGATGCATGGCTGGAGAATGGTTGCACTCTTTTTAGCAATCCCACGCCAGCAGTTATGAAAATGCTTTTTAAACCAAAATGACTATAAAACAAAAAACTCTCCAACATCAGCTGCTGGAAAGTTTTTAACTACTAAATAATTTTATTTAACGACTAGATCATTATTACTCTTTTTCTTGTAACTGAAGCGCATTACGCATGATAAAGAAAAGATCCGTTTGATCTAACAAACCACTGACATTCGCTGCTTGAGGACCGTATGCCGCGATACGAAGTTGTGCGCCGGTGTGATTCTGGCTATCTGTATCCGTATTACTATAACTAATGGTCATCGGTGCACCTTCTTTTGTGATAAGTGTTTGCGTTAAACCTGGCGTATTAGCTCCTGCGGGAATAATCTGACTAGAATGCGCGTGATCTGCGGTGACGATAATTAAAGTATTGCCGGCTTTTTTCGCAAACTCTAATCCCACTTGTACCGCTTCATCAAGATCAACCGTTTCCCCAATTTGACCACAAGCATTTGCTGCATGATCTTGTTTATCAATCGAAGCACCTTCAACTTGCAAGAAGAAGCCTTTCTCGTTTTGACTTAAAAGCTCAATCGCTTTATCCGTCATATCCGCGAGTGTGGGGATATCAGCGGTTCTTTCTGCATTCACTTCACACTTAATTGCTTCTTGCATCGCACCGCCATTAACAGCCTTTGGACCTTTCCAACGAACTGGCATATTACCTTCTGCAAAGAGCCCTAACAATGGCTGATTTTGATCTGCAGCTTTTACGGCATTCATCTCATCAAGAGATGTGACAACGATATAACCACGCTCTTTTGCTTGATCTAACAAAGTTTTATCTTTGTAATCCCCAAATGGCGCCACTTCCGCAAATGATTTTGCACCGCCACCCAATGTTACATCAGCGCGTGTTTCAATTAATTGCTCTGTAATAGACCCCATACCACCATTTTCTAATAGCGCTTCTGGACATAATTCTTTGGTAGAACTTGGTGCATAACATTTACGCTTATTCACATGAGAAATTTGCGCTGCCGGCGTTGCATCTTGTAATTCTGCGGTAGAGACATTCCCTGTAGCTAATCCTGCAGCTTTTGCCAGCTCAATCATGGTTGGAAAAGGTTGGCTATTCACATCCACACCAAGTGCACCATTAAATGTCTTAACACCAGACGACCAAGCAGTTGCCGATGCCGCTGAATCAGTCACATAATTGGGGAGCTTTGTTTCTCGATCAAGCGCATAATGCGTATACTGTCCGGTAAATGGTAATGCATCAATTCCTTTAAAATAACCGCCAGCACCTTCGGCATAATTTCGTGCAATCGTAATTTCAGAATCGCCCATCCCATCGCCGATGAAAAGAATCACATTTTTAACATCATGTTTTTCCATCTCTGTTTTTAACGCCGCAATTTGGTTTTCAGAAAGCCTTGTTGCGCCCTGCTTCTCAATAATATTGCCATTTGCGCCACGATCAAAAATATCATCTCCCGCAAACGCAACATGACAAGAACCGGCAACCAATAATGCTGCACACAATGAACGTAAAGGATTTTTCTTAAAATTATTAAACATCATGTTATAAGCCTCAATCTATGGATAGGATGTGAAGCTAGTCTAAAATCTTATTATGACAAGAAAGTAACAAATGAAAATAATTCTCAAATGATTAGTTAATCTCGCTATTTCTGCATTACCAATAAAAAAGAGATTGCTATTGAATCTCTTTTTCGTTTTTCATAAATCTAATTTAACGATATCTTGTGGATCTATTTCAACGCGGTTAAAACTTGATCTAAAATCGGCATTGTTGCATCGATCTCTTTCTCGGTAACGATTAATGCTGGGAAATATCGCACAACATTACCGCCGGCAGCAACTAACAGCAATTTATTCTCTAATGCCTTTTTGACAAAATCTCCGGCAGCAATCTCATCTTTCAACTTAAAGCCTAACAATAGACCTTGCCCACGAAGCTCCTCAATTTCTGGATGCTTTGCTTGCAATTCTGTGAGTTTAACGCGCGCATAATCACTCATTTTTTGCACATTTGTTAAAAATTCCGGCGTAGTAATCTCATTTAAAACAGTGAAAGCCACGCTACAAACAAACGGATTTCCCCCGTAAGTCGAACCATGATCGCCCGGCACTAAAATATCATTTGCGCGGCCTTTGGTAATACATGCACCAATCGGCACACCGCCACCCAATGCTTTTGCTAATGTGACAACATCGGCTTTTAGCGGTAATTGATCGGAATAGAGAACTGAACCTGTCCGTGATAATCCACACTGAATTTCATCAAAAATCACGAGTGAATTATGCTTTTCAGACAACGCTTTAATCTCGGCAATAAACTCCGGCGTTGCAGATGCTAAACCGCCTTCACCTTGAACTGGTTCTAAAATAATCGCGCAGATATCATCATTAAATTTCTCTTTAAGTTCTGCCACATTATTAAATTCCACTTCCACCGTATTAGGAATCAACGGACGATAATCTGCTTGATACTTCTCTTGTCCGGTTACTGCTAAAGTTCCCGTTGTACGACCATGAAAGGAATTTTTCATATAGAGAATCACATTTTTAGTTGACGAAATCTGTTTCCCAAACTTACGACCAATTTTAAGCGCTAATTCATTCGCTTCTGCACCACTATTACAGAAAAAGACACGCTCATAATTTGTGACTTCTAAGAGCTTTTCTGCCGCTTTATTCTGTGCTTCGTTGTAGTAAAGATTAGAAACATGAAGTAAAGTTTCCGCTTGCTTTTGAATCGTTTCTACCATTTTAGGATGTGCATGACCTAAAGCATTTACAGCGATTCCTGATACAAAATCCAAATATCGATCACCCTTATCATCGATTAAAGTTAAGCCTTCCCCTTTTACAAAGTTCACTGGAAACCGATTATATACATTTAGCAACATGCTTCTATCCTCTTTAGATATTTTCTTCAACAATTCAAATTCATATTTTGGTTGGCTCTACAAACTTCAGTCGTAAAATCCAACCATTCTTTAAATCTCGACAAAATAATGCCGAGATATCAATGTAGTAAGTGCCGGCAATTACGCTTCGTGGTAGATCATTGTCCCGCAACCTTCTTCAGTAAATAATTCCAGAAGAATCGAATGCTTAATCTGTCCATTGAGGATAATCACATGATGAACACCACGTTCAATGGCTTCTAAACAAGTATTCACTTTCGGAATCATGCCGCCGCTAATAATCCCATTTGCGATATATTCACGTGCGGTTTCTACCGTCATATCAGCAATTAAAGAATCTTTATCTTCAAAATCCTTATAAACACCATTCACATCTGTTAAAAATATTAAACGATGCGCCCCAACCGCTGCCGCAACTTCTCCCGCAACATAATCCGCATTAATGTTAAAGGTTTCGCCTTCACTTCCAATGCCGATCGAGGAGATCACCGGAATATAATCCTGGCTCACTAAAATATCGATTAGCTCACGATTCACATCCGCAATTTCACCGACAAAACCGATATCGATTTTCTCACCAGCTTTTTCAATAAATTTCTTGCGAGCGGTGATCATTCCGCCATCTTTACCACTTAAACCCACCGCTTTAGCGCCTAATTTGTTTAAGTCTGCAACGATGCTTTTATTGATTTTTGCAGATAAGACCATTTCCGCAATTTCTACCGTTTCTGCATCGCTCACACGATTGCCTTCAATAAATTGTGTCTCTTTATTGACGCGTTTGAGCATCGAATTAATTTCAGGACCGCCACCATGAATAATAATGGGATGAATTCCCACATATTTCATCAGCGCGACATCTTTCATAAATTCATCTCGAACCTTCTCATCCACCATCGCCGCGCCGCCATATTTAATCACTACCGTTTTATTCGCATATTTACGAATAAATGGCAGAGCTTCCACTAAAATATGGGCTTTATCGTGATTGGTAATCATTAAATCTCCTTTGATCCTCTTTTCTTTGATAGTCAATTTAGTTTTATCTTTCTTCACTCAAACCGTTGAATAGCGATTAATCACTATTCAACGCTTCGCTTCAATCAAACAGATTTATTAGGTTCGATAATCTGCATTAATTTTGACGTAATCATAAGAGAGATCGCAGCCCCAAGCTGTCGCCGTACTGCCGCCATTCATCAGATCGATAAAAATCGTCACTGTATCTTCTTTCAGTAACTTATCAAGCGCAACAGCATCAAATTCTGCACCGGAACCATCCGCCACAATTTGAACTTTTTCATCCCCATTTTCAATAAAGACTTGCACCTTTTCTGGCTCATATTCTGCGCCGGCATTACCTACTGCACAGATAATTCTTCCCCAATTGGCATCTTCACCGAAAATAGCCGTTTTTACTAAACTAGAAGTAATCACCGATTTTGCCACGCTTTGTGCATCGACAAGCGATCTTGCATGTTCAACGCGAACTTCGAGTAATTTTGTCGCACCCTCACCATCACGCGCAATCATTTTTGCTAACGCTTGATTCACCGTATCTAATGCACGCTTAAAGAGAATATAAGCATCGCTATTACTATCAATCAACGGATGATTCGCTTTGCCATTGGCAAAAATAAATGCCGAGTCATTCGTACTCGTATCGCCATCCACAGAGATCATGTTATAAGAGGTATTCACACTCGCCGAAAATGATTTTTGGAGCATCTCTTTTGTGATATTGGCATCCGTTGTTAATACCGCAATCATCGTCGCCATATTCGGATGAATCATGCCGGAACCTTTCGCCATTCCAGAAATGGTGACAATTTCCCCATCAATTTCGAAATAGACCGAGATCTGCTTTGGTGCTAAGTCTGTCGTCATAATCGCTTGCGCGGCTTCAAATCCGCCTTCGCGGCTTAAACTTGACGGAACTTGTGTTAAACCTTTACGGATAATATCCATCGGTAATTGCTTACCAATCACACCGGTTGAAGCAACAAAAATCGACTCTGTTGGAACATTCATCTCTTTTGCAATAATTTCACACATCTCAAGCGCATTCGCATCGCCCTCTGTGCCGGTACAGGCATTCGCATTCCCGCTATTGATGATGATTCCTCGATGCTGATCTTGCTCAATAAACTTCGCACATAGATCCACAGGCGCTGCTCGGAATTTATTTTGCGTTAAGGCAACTGCAGCAATCGCAGGTTCTTCACTAAATACGAACGAAATATCTTTTTTCCCGCTCTCCTTAATACCGGCAGTGATTCCTGCGGCTTGAAATCCCGGGGTTGACGTAACGGTCCCGTCTTTCAAAATTGTAATCATCCTCTTCTCCTAATATTTGAAGATTGAATATGTGATAAAAATCGATCTCCTCGATTTAACTTCTGCTCTTAATTCGCCATCTAAATCGTCATCAACTCATGGATGATCCTTCGATTCAATCTTGGCGGATAGATTTTGTTTCAACGCTTTTAAATACTTTTAGCGCGCTGATATTAAAAAAGATATCAATGATTTGATACCTTTTTAAATTCATCCAGTTATATATACATTGATAGCATCGATAATCCCATCGATTCCGGAAAACCAAAGACAATATTCATGCTCTGCACGGCTTGACCCGCAGCGCCTTTAATCAAGTTATCAATCGCCGAAATGACGATAACTTTGCCTCTTTTTTCATCAACTCTAATCGCAATATCGCAAAAGTTTGTTCCCCGAACATGGCTTAATTCCGGCAATCCCTGACGAACTCTGACAAAAGGTTCATCTTGATAAAACTTCCGATAAATATCATAAGCATCAGCTTCGGTTAATGTTTCACCCGCTTTAATATCAAAATAGATCGTGGATAAAATCCCCCGATTAACCGGCAACAGATGTGGCGTAAAGAGAATATCTACGGATTCACCGGTCAGTTTTTCTAACTCTTTCTCCATCTCTGGCGTATGACGATGATTAAAGATTCCGTATGGTTTAAAGTTTTCATTCACTTCACAATAGAGCGAAGTTGTCTTCGCATCTCGCCCTGCGCCCGTGGTCCCTGTTTTAGAATCCACAATGATATCGGTTTCAACCTTGTTAGAAGCAATTAAGGGTGCTGAACCTAAAATCGCAGATGTTGGAAAACAACCAGGTGATGCAATAATCGGACTTTTCGCAATCAATTCTCGGTGCAGCTCCGGCAATCCATACACCGCAATGTCACTTAATGCTTTCGCTTTATGCGGAACTTTATACCAAGATTCGTAAAGATCGGTATCTTCAAAACGGAAATCAGCACCAAGATCAATCACTTTCACCTTATTCTCATAAGCCGTTTTCGTGAGCTCCTGAGATAAACCATGAGGAAGTGCCATAAATAACAGATCAATCTCATCAATACGCGCCATGAAATCTTGATCTTTCAATAATACTTGGCTGAAGCGACCTTCAAAATTAGGATACACTTCGGCAATATTCATATCGGCATACGATTTTGAAGAGAGAAGCCTCACTTCAACCTCGGGATGCTGCTCTAATAACCATAATAGCTGCTGTCCGGCATAACCCGTCACCCCGATAATTCCGACCCTAATCATTGCCTCTCCTAATTCTGACTGTTTTTTATCATTACACTGCTCACACCCGCTCGCGATAATTCATTTAAAATTACCGTTAATATCATCAAACAAGGGAACATCTATCTCCTTCATCACTTTTAAAGTTTTAAAGATTTTAAAAGTGAGGAGTTTTCTTATCATTTTGATAGATCGAAACTGTACTACTACGATCCATCGTTTATCAATGTAGCAGGTGTTTTAGAGTTTTAAAAGAACTCTTCACGATTAATTATCGATAATTCTTAATTCACGATTTATGGTCTTTTTAATACATTATGATTTAATGGCAAACATTCGATAAACCGATTCCTTTTCGGTATAATTCCCCTAACTTTAAGTCACGCAACAGAATGTAGAGTTCGATAAATCTTATCTAGGGAAAACGTATTTTCCCCAAAAGAGGAGTTTCTAAATTTCTCAACGATGAAGATCTACCGTCTGACATTTTTTATTGAATTACCCACAATGATATGAAGAGATCAATGATCGCTATGAAAAAACTATTGCTTGTAAAGACTTCCTCCATGGGAGATCTCATTCATACTTTTCCAGCATTAACAGATCTGTCCCAGCATCGCCCCAATGAATATGAAATCACTTGGCTTGTGGAAGAATCATTTGCTGATATCGCTAAAATGCATCCGATGACGAAAGATGTCATTATTTTTGGCAGCCGCCGATGGAAGAAAAATCTCTTTAATCGACAAACTTGGCAAGAATTTGGCACCTTTAAAAAATCCCTTCGTGCAAAGCAGTGGGATCTAATTGTCGATTGCCAAGGTTTATTCAAAAGCGCAATAATGACACGTATTGCTGCACAAAAAGGGACTATTCCAACATATAGCTATTCTAAAGAATCTATTCGAGATCCTTTTGCTGCACGATTTTATCAACATGGATTTTCTGTAGAAAAAGGGCTAACGGCCATTGAGCGCAATCGCCAACTATTTGGCAAGATTTTTAACTATACACCGGCGTTACTAGCAGATTTTGGAATTCAACATTGGAATGAAACCTCAGAACTCACCCCCAATAAACCTTTCGCTGCGCTTATTCATGGAACGAGTGCCGAAAATAAAGAGTGGCCAGAACATAAATGGATTGAAATCGGTCATTGGCTTGCTGAAAAAGGCTTAATCTCTATCCTCTTTTGGGGTAATCACCGGGAAAAAGAGCGCGCCGAAAGAATCGCGCAACAAGTCCCACAAGCTATCGTCATGCCAAAAGTATCGATTCAGGAAGCTGGGTTGATTCTCTCTAAAGCGGCATTAATCATCGCCGTTGATACAGGCTTTGCACATCTAGCAAATACGCAAGATCGCCCCGTGATTGGATTATTTTTAGGAAGTCATGCCGATTATGCCGGCGTTATTCCTACAAAAGGCAATCCTCATGCTGTGAATCTTGGCGGAAAAGGAGAAGATCCAGCGGTTGCGGAAGTAATTCAAACAATTGAAGGATTTGGGATTCTTTAATCTCATGAAATTAGTACTAAAATCAGTGCTAATTTGCCGATAATCTCGTTTCAGCTAAGTAATACTCAAGATGAGATATTAATTTTTCCTCAACATCTAATATCTCTATCGGATGAGATACTAAATCAGCCATCTGCACGACTTCTAATCCTTGATAGCCGCAAGGATTAATGCCTTTAAAGGGCTGTAAATCCATATCGACATTGAGACTTAATCCGTGATACACAGATCCTTTACGGATTCGCAAACCTAAA
>DXHP01000069.1 GCA_019113305.1 Candidatus Ignatzschineria merdigallinarum
AACCATTAAAAGTTAACAAACGATTACCTCCATAAGGATCTTCACCATGACAGATAAAAGACGTCCCATTAAAAGTCGCTCAAATCCATTGATGATTCGCTTAGCAAAATGGCTCTCTCACAAAAACATTACGCCAAATCAAATCTCGCTATTTAGTATCGTGCCGGCATTTATCGCCATGATTGCACTATCACTTTGGCAAGTATCTTCCCTACTTTGGATACAAATTCTCTTATTAATCGTTGCGATTGTCGGCATTCAGTGTCGTTTACTTTGCAATCTTATTGATGGAATGGTGGCTATTGAAGGCGGTAAAGTCACACCCGCCGGCGAGCTCTTTAATGAAGTGCCGGATCGCGTTAGCGATACCTTATTATCTGTCGGATTAGGTTTAAGCTTAATCTCACCATTTAGCAATGAAGCATCTTATGGTTTAGCGCTGGGATTACTCGCTTCTCTCTTTGCCGCATTGACAGCCTATATTCGTGTCCTTGGCGTTTCTATGGGATCGCCGGCATTTTTCTCAGGACCATTTGCAAAACAGCATCGCATGGCGCTGATGAGCATTGCTTTAATCGCCACCATTATCGGGCTTTTCTTCTCTCTCACGACCGAATTTCTCTGGGTTGCGATCATCATCATTATTGCCGGCAGCTTCCTCACCGCCATTAGAAGATTGATCCAAATCTATCGTTTTAAAAATAACGAAGCCACTCACAGTGAAATCCACGAATAAATATCGTGAAATCGGCTTAAAACTATCTAATTAAAGATTCTATTTAAAAGTCGATGCATGGCTGGAGAGAATAGCTGCACTCTTTTTAGCAATCCCGCGCTAGCAATTATAAAAGCGCTTTTTAAACCAAAATGATTATAAAGTTGATTTACCGTTAAGAAGAATAGTTTCAGGCTTTACGCATCTCGCAGCTGCTGTTAAAACAGCATTCTTAAACCGAAACGATAATACAAAATCATCCAGCCAATAAATAATATCGATCTATTTTCCTAAAATTCATAATCATTGATCTCAAAATCAATGCTATAACATCAAGAAAAACATCTTTTTCTATCCGAAGGAGCGAGCGATGTTCAATATTCCAAGTCATGCTTTCACAATGGAATTATCCCTTTTCGCAATCTTAATTGTGGCAAGTCTGATAGTCTTTTATAAAGTGAAACAAAACCCACAGAAAGATTATCAAGAGCTCGTGCTGCGTACTCGTTCTTGGTGGTGGATGATTGCCATTATCTTGGGTGCGCTCTTCTTCGGCGCCAATACCACAACGATTCTCTTTGCCTTCATCAGCTTCTTGGCACTGAAAGAATTCTACTCTATTACGCCACTTCGGGCAGTAGATCGCCGCTTAGTATTTTGGGCATATCTTGCCATTCCATTGCAATACTACTTTGCCTCGATCCAATGGTTTGGCATGTTTATTATCTTTATTCCGGTGTATATGTTCTTATTTTTACCCTTTAGAGCGGTTTTAATCGGCGAAACACAAGGATTTATCCGCGCGAATTCCACAATCCAATGGAGCTTAATGCTCTGCGTTTTTGGCTTTAGCCATATTGCCTATCTTGCCAATTTACCAGCACACCTCATCAACCCAAATGCCGGTTTTTCAGGGCTGATTCTCTTTTTACTCTTTGTGACACAATTTAATGATGTCAGCCAATATGTTTCCGGCAAATGCTTTGGAAAACGCAAAATTATCCCAAAGGTGAGCCCGAATAAAACTTGGGGCGGATTTATCGGCGGCTTTATTGTCACCACCATTATTGCAGCATTCTTAGCCCCTTATTTAACGATTCTCACAATGTTCCAAGGTATTCTTGCCGGCATGTTAATCGCCGTATCAGGATTTGTCGGCGATGTGGTTCTCTCTTCTGTAAAACGCGATCTTCGTATTAAAGATAGCGGAACACTAATTCCTGGACATGGCGGCATTTTGGATCGTGTCGATAGTTTGATGTATGCCACGCCGATCTTCTTCCATTACTTCTATTATGTAACGGGCGTATAAATCATGACAAATCCACAAAATAATCCGCAACAAGCGCATAAAATTAAACGGTTGAAGCTACTCTTCTTCGCATTTATCGTTAAACCTTTGGTGCTCATTGGCTTAGGGTTAAATATTATCAATCGCCCCAAACTGCCACAAAAAGGGGCGGCGGTTATCGTAGCGAATCATACTAGCCATTTAGATACGCTTGTCTTAATGAGCCTCTATCCGCTCTCTATTATCAATCAAATTCGCCCTGTTGCCGCGGCAGATTACTTTATGAAGAATCGCTATATGCGTTGGTTCTCCACAAAATGTATCGATATTATTCCCATTGATCGTAAAGTGATGAAAGCACCGGATGAACTCTTTGCAGAATGTCATCAAGCACTTCAAAATAATGAAATTCTAATTCTCTTCCCCGAAGGAACGAGAGCGATGACTGAAGAGCGCGATTTCAAGCTCAAACGCGGCATTCATATTCTAATTGCCAAATATCCGGAGATTCCTGTAATTCCTGTTATTTTACGTGGCTTAGGCAAAGCCTTGCCAAAAGGCGAAGCACTCTTTGTACCCTTTAATTGTGATGTAATTGTCGGTGATCCGCTGACTTACCATGCAGATGCCAAGACCTACTTACAAACATTAGAAGCGCAATATCATACTCTTTTAGCGCAATCGATGAGTCATCCTCAAGCATGATTGTTTGATAACTTCAATCATATCCCGTTTTTTATAACTGCAATGAAACATCACTAGAGAAACTGTTTACTAAATAGTTTACCAAACGTCTTAGTGCTAAATACCTCTATTGTGTAATGATTAACTCACAATATGCCGCATCTTTAGCCGATCGTATTTGCGCTGATTGCCGGCATTTTGCGGCACCGTTTTTACCGGCAACATAGTTCAATACAGAATCGCCACTATTAATTAATAGTTTTCCTTGATAACGATCAGAACGCTCATGCCCTTTTAGCGAAACATTCCCTACAACCATTGCCGCTAATCGCTGCTTTAAGATTGATGCCGGCAACTCAGTGCCTTCGTAATCTTGTGATTTCAGCCAAGCTTGGGCATCGTCACGATTATTGACCATCTGCTTATTAGCCTGAGCTTCCGCAATCGTATAGAACTCTAATACCCAACCATTACTATTTTGATTAATCTGATTATAAGGATTCGCAACAGCGCTATATTGCTTCTCAAAAACGCTATTACGGGCGGCAGCATCTTGTAATAATCGTTTTAGATTCTGCTGCACTGGCTTCGGTGGAATGGCAAAACCGAAGGAAATCTCTAGCTTGCTCAAATCATTCGTACCATTTTTTAATTTCGAACTCACCATCGCTGGCATCACGAAGTTGCCTAAACCTTCCTGATATAATCCGCCAAAACTCGAAGGACATTCATTTAATAAATGATAAACCTGCCATTCTTGGCGATCTTTCACCATAAATGCCGCATGAGAATAACGAATGCCATACTTTTCCAGATCTTGCCCACTTCTAGCAACAATCACAACATCGCTATTTAAACGATTCAGCGCAGCTTCCAAATCTTTTCCCATCACAAAAGTTTGCTGCATCTCAATAGCGCTGAGATCGGTTGTACCGCAGCTATTATCCGCGACAATCGAACTACAAGCACCTAATAATAACGTACTTCCTAAAACCAGAAACAACTTCACTTTTGCGAGGGATTCTTTCATTTATAGCGCCTTTTGTTTCAAGATATTCGCATCAGCATGTTTTACAAAAAGGTGCTTTGCTTCCCCATTGACATAGAGCATTCGCTCGCCTTTTTTCCCATCTTCGAGCTTAATCTTATCGTCAGCATTAATCTGCACGCGATCTTTAACCTCTTTGGGAAGCTTCAATTGCACCGGATTACCGGCTTCATCTTTTGCATCAAGATAGACAAAATCATCTTCTTCTTGCGCAATGCTGCCATTAGATGAATCACTGGTGCCGCGTGTAATTTCCGTAGATGCCACCACCGGTAAAACTGCCACCGATATCATCACGATCGAAGAGACTACCATCGAGCTTTCGCTATCATTTAACTGCGCTGAAGCGATCATCGGCATCTGTGTGAATGAGATCATAGAAACGGCTAATAGACTGATTTTAAGCTTTTTAAAAATGGTCATGGTTATCTCTCTATTTTATAAAAAAATCATTTTCTCAGTATAATCTGATTACTTTCACAAACCTATTTAAAATTACGCTAATTTCATATTAAAGATATTGATTCAATATATTGCCTATTTGCAAAATAAGTAGAATATTCCATGCTTTTTCACCACGAATAAGCGACAATAAAGGTTTACTCGCTGATGAAACAGAAGGTCTATGGCACAGAAAAATCATCTCTTTCGCTTTGCTTCACACAAAAATAATCGTGAAACGCTTTACGGAGAAACAAGGCTCGATCGCTATTATCCTTTTTCAAAAGATAATCGTTTAACAGTGATGGTTTGGAACATCTACAAACAGCAAAAGCTCAACTGGCTGTCGATTTTAAAAGAGTACGGAAAAGATCGGGATCTCATCCTTCTACAAGAAGCCAAAGCTTCTAATGAACTAGTAGAATTCTCTAAAGCACATTTTTTAGTAGGCGATCAAGTGCCAGCGATTGAGATTACCAAAGATTCTTACGGCGTCATGACGCTCGCTTCAAGTTATCCGGTTTACTCAAGACCTTTTCGCACGGCTGAACCTTTCCTTCGCCTTGCAAAATCAGCGCTAATCACGATTTACCCGCTCTTTGATAAACGCTTATTAATGGTTGTGAATGTGCACTCCGTTAACTTTAGCTTGGGCGTCAAAATCTATCGCGAACAGATTCAATCTATCGCAGAACATGTGATGAATCATAATGGACCGGTGATTTTTGCCGGTGATTTCAATACTTGGAGCCGAAAACGCCTACATCTGCTCTATCTTTTCACCCGCAGAATGGGTTTAAAATCGGTGAACTTTGATGATGATTGCCGAAAATCCTTCTTCAAATCTCCGCTTGATTTCATTTTTTATCGTGGACTGATTTTAGAAAAAAGCGAAGTTCTCCAAACGGATGCATCCGATCATAATCCGCTATTGGTCGATTTTAGGATTCGGTAATTAACGATAATAACGGTAATAGCAATAATGCCGTAATACAATATTCGCCATTATCCAATGCGCCGGCATATCACTAAAAACAATGATATCTGCTGGCACGAGATTATGGCAAGCATGCAAGCATGCGACCCAGCGATACTAGAAATACAAAAAGTACATCTGATATATTCACACAAAAATGCGGATTGCGAACCTTCTGGAATCAAGATGATGATTAATCATCAAAATCATCGATCTCTAAAGTCATTAAAAAAACCTTTTAAAGATCTACCTTCTCTGTAATAAATAACGTATCAACTTTCTCTAAACGCTCGATTAATCCGGCATAATCATTCGCGCGAACGCTTAAGGTCATTTCACAATTAACGCCGTAGTTTTCAGATACTTTATCGGCATTAAAGTCATTAATCACATGATTCACATCGTTTGTTGCCGGATAATCAAAAGTGAAACCCACTTGTAAGCCAATCGTTTTCGTGACGATATTGGCTTTTTCTAACGCATTACGCGCACCTTCTTGATATGCCGAAACGAGTCCGCCTGTGCCGAGCTTAATGCCACCAAAGTAACGAACCACCATCACTAAAACATTGGTGAGTTCTAAAGAGCGAATCTGTCCTAAAATCGGTCTGCCGGCAGAACCCGAAGGCTCGCCATCATCATTAGCGCGATAATGCTCATACTTATCCCCTAAAACGTAGGCATAACAAACATGACGAGAATCGTTATAACGCTTACGATACTCATCTAAAATTGCATCAATCTCTGCTTCCGAAGTAACCGGCACGGCAAAAGTAATGAAACGGCTACGAGAGATGACAAATTCATCTTCGCTTAAGGCTGTAATAGTTCTGTATTGATCACTTTTCATGAGCAAGATTATATCATGAGAATGGCCGAAGTTTTTGCTCACAGAAGCAATTCTTTTCTGATGAATAGCGTTATTGATATTGTGAAATTACGCTTAAAATTACCGACTAAAATTTCTTTTAAAGTTGCTTTGCCTCTATAGAGAATGCTTGCACTCTTTTAACAATCTCGTACCAGCAGTTTCACATACTTTCTTCAATCAAAATAACTAAAAATCAGATATTAAATCAACTGGCTATAACGCTGTAAGGTATTTTGGATCGGCATTGGTAATAGATCGAGATCTAAACTATCGAGCCAGTTTTTAATCTCCAACCCGAGCGCCGTATTTCCCTCAAGCGATAACGCGCGATTAAAAAAGAGCGTATCTGGATCTTCTTGCCGAGAAATCATCTGAATAAGCGGATTAAAAGTAGATCTTAACGTTGCATCTGCATCAATCTGCGAATCATGAATCACGACTAATTGCGCATTTCGCAACGTGATTTTCACGGAATAATCAAGATCGGTAACATCAATCATAAACACCTGATCTTCTAAAACGTCTAAATCACCTTCCTCAATCGCCGACTTAAAGAAATGATTTAACGTTGAAGTCACGATTTTGAGCTTCAACCAATTTGGCATGACTTTCAGATGGTACTTACAAAATGGCGGGATAAACTTCGGCAGTTTTGCCATCATTTTTTGCTGAATACGCATAATTTCCTCATTTTTGATTGTTATCAAGACTCTCTTACTCTAAACAATCTATCTTGTAAGAGCTTTGATTCTAATCATTCTTATAGGAGAGTTATGGAACTTTTATGCCCTGCCGGAAATCTTCCCGCACTGAAAACAGCCTTTGAATATGGCGCAGATGCGGCCTATATCGGACTCAAAGATGAGACAAATGCTCGGCATTTTCCGGGACTCAACTTCACGGAAAAACGGCTACAAGAAGCGATAAAAATCACTCGTAACTTTGGGCGAAAGCTCCATGTTGCTATCAATACTTTTGCCCATCCAGCAAAACAATATATTTGGCGAGAAGCCATTGATCGCGCAGTTGGTGAAGGTGTTGATGTGCTAATTCTCTCCGATATTGCGAATCTCGATTATGTTGCCGAGAAATATCCTGATATGGAAGTGCATCTCTCTGTACAAGCTTCTAGTACATCCATCGAATCGATTAAGTTTTATCATCGGGAATTCAATGTTGATCGCGTGGTGATTCCTCGTGTTCTACCCATTCATCAAGTGAAATCCTTAGCCGCAATTTCGCCCGTTCCACTAGAAGTTTTTGCTTTTGGCGGATTATGTATTATGGCAGAAGGTCGCTGTTATCTCTCTTCCTATGTAACCGGAAAATCCCCAAATACCGCCGGTGCTTGCTCTCCTGCAGAATTTGTCGAATGGGCAGAAATCGATGATGGCGGACGAGAAACGCGCCTCAATAAGGTTCTCATCGACCGTTTTACCAAAGAGGAAAATGCCGGATATCCAACGCTTTGTAAAGGTCGATACAACGTTGATAATTCGCTTTCT
>DXHP01000070.1 GCA_019113305.1 Candidatus Ignatzschineria merdigallinarum
ACAATAACATTCGCACAGAAAGATAGTGATGCACGCAACTATCAACCGCAATATTTTACCGCTGAAGAGTGGGATTTTATTAATGCCATAACGGACCAATTAATCCCTGAAGATGAATTAGGTGGCGGCGCTTTAATTGCCGGTGTTCCCGAGTTTATCGACCGCCAAATGCTCACAGACTTCGGCTCCGGCGAGCTCTTTTATATGCACGGGCCCTATCACATTGATGCGCTACCGACATTGGGCTATCAAGAACAATATCCGCCCAATGAGCTATATCGTCATGCGATTCGCCAAATCAATGCCTTTGTACAAGATCGTTATCAAAAGTCATTCGCTAAACTCGATGCAGATACTCAATTGCTTGTAATGCATGAGATGGAAGCGGGAACAATTCCCTTAGAAGGCATCTCCTCTTCTACCACCTTCTTTAATCTCCTTTGGAAAAATACCCAAGAAGGTTTTCTATCAGATCCTAAATATGGCGGTAATAAAAATATGATTGGTTGGAAGCTGGTCGGATTCCCTGGCGCACGCGCCGACTTTATGGATTTCGTCGATCAACCTGGGGAAGTTTATCCTTATGGTCCTGTTGATATTGCTGGAAAGAGAGGTTAATTCATGCTTAATCAAACACCTTCAAAAACAATGCCAAAAACAGATGTCGTCGTGGTTGGACTCGGCTGGACAGGCTCCATTATGGCCAAAGAACTCACCGATGCCGGACTCAATGTCGTAGCACTTGAGCGCGGCGAACATCGAGCAACTTCAGAAGCAGCATCCTATCCTAGCGTTGCCGATGAACTCGCGTATGTGCAACGCTTTAAGCTCTTCCAACGCATGAAAAACAATACGGTAACGATTCGCTATGACCTGCATGATACAGCCGTACCTTACCGTGAATTAGGTTCCTTTTATCTTGGAACAGATGTCGGCGGTTGTGGTTTCCACTGGAATGGGATGACTTGGCGCGCACTACGTGAGGACTTAAAAATCCGCACAATGTATAGCGAAAAATATGGTGCTGACTTTATTCCTGAAGAGATGACGATTCAAGATTATCCCATGTCTTATGAAGATCTTGAGCCACATTTCACCATGTTTGAAAATGTCTGCGGCACCTCAGGACAAGCGGGAAATCTTAACGGCAAAATTATTCCTGGGGGAAATCCCTTTGAAGCACCACGTTCGACAAACTACCCTAATCCGCCTTTAAAAACGCTTTTCAGCGGTGCAATCTTCCAACAAGCGACCGAGAAATTAGGACTTCATCCTTTCCCTTTGCCGGCATCGAATGCTTCAGAACCAATTACCAATCCTTACGGCGTTCGCATCGGACCTTGTAACTATTGCGGCTACTGCGAGGATTTTGGTTGCTATATGTATTCCAAAGCCAGTCCTCAGGCTTGCGTATTACCAGCGCTCATTCCGAGCCCAAAATTTGAGCTTCGTACGCAATGTGAAGTGATCAAAGTCAACACCAATGATGCCGGCGATCAAGCAACAGGCGTAACGTATGTTGATCGCAATGGTGAACTCGTCTTTCAGCCAGCTGATATGGTACTGCTTTGCGCATTTCAGGTTCATAACGTGAAACTCTTACTCGTCTCGAATATTGGCAAGCCTTACAACCCGCATACTGGCGAAGGCGTTGTCGGTAAAAACTTTGCGTATCAATATTACACCTATGCCAATTTGTACTACAAAGAAGGCTCGCAAAATAATCCATTTATCGGTGCCGGTGCTGCCGGAACCTGTATTGATGACTTTAACGGCTTAAATTTTGACCATCGTGAAGGGAACTTTATTGGCGGCGCTTATCTCACAGCGGCCAATGCTGGCGGTCGTCCGATTGCACAAGTCGGTACAGCCCCAGATGCCCCAAAATGGGGCAAGGGTTGGAAACAAGCTAAAAAAGAAGGATATCAACGCTCTTTTGGACTGTGGGCGCAAGGTTCCGTCATGTCATATAAGAATGCTTATATTGATCTTGATCCGACTTATAAGGATGCTTGGGGTTTACCCCTTGCGAGAATGACTTTTGACTGGCACGAGAATGAGCTGCGCCAAGGAGCGTATATCGAAAAGCAATTTGAAAAGATCTGCGAAGCGATGGGCGATAATCTCACCAGTTACTCGGTTTCAAAAACAGAAGGAAATTGGGATACTCGCGTCTATCAATCCACACACACAACCGGCGGTGCTATCACTGGCGATAGCCCAGATAACAGTGTGGTGAATAAATATATGCAATCGTGGGATGTGCCGAATCTCTTTGTCTATGGTGCCTGCGCTTTCCCGCAAAACATGGCTTATAACCCCACGGGGTTAATTGGTGCGCTCACTTACTACTCTGTCTCCGAGATTAAAGCGCGTTATCTTCAAAATCCTGGTCCCCTCGTCAAATAAGGAGAAACTATTATTATGAAATCTATTATTTCTCGCTCACTCGTGACAATCATTGGTTTGGGGATTATTGGCGCTGTTGGATTAAACTTCTATAAAGGTCCAACTTCCACAATGCCGGCAATTAGCGAAACACCTGCTCCTGAACTCATTCAAAAGGGAGAATATTTAGCGCGGCTTGGGGATTGTACCTCTTGCCATACTAGTGATCCGCAAGCACCATTTGCCGGAGGCATTCCTTTTGATCTTCCCATCGGTACGCTCTACTCGCCCAATATCACACCCGATAAGCAAGATGGTATTGGTCATTACACCTTAGAAGATTTCGATAATGCCGTTCGTTATGGAATTCGCAAAGATGGGAAGTCTCTCTATCCGGCAATGCCATTTCCGGATTATGCCGTCATTACCGAAGAAGATATCGCCGCACTTTATGCCTACTTCATGCATGGCGTGAAACCCGCAGCAATTGAAAGAACACCGGAAAAGATCGTTTGGCCACTCTCAATGCGTTGGCCGCTCACTGCTTGGCGTCTAATGTTTGCACCAACACCACATGACTTTGATACCCAAAAATATGCCGACCCTGAAATCGCTCGAGGCGCCTATTTAGTACAAGGTTTAGGTCATTGTAGTAGTTGTCATACTCCTAGAGGAATAGCGCTCAACGAAGAAGCGTATGATGAATCGAATCCTAAATTCTTAATGGGTAGCAATGTGCCTGTTGATGGTTGGATGCCCATCAACCTTCGTAGTGACGATATTACCGGTCTTGGTCGAATTTCTATAGATGATTTAGCAACCTTACTCTGGACTGGCAGAAGCGAGCATAATGCCGTTTTTGGAGGCATGCGTGAAGTTGTCGATAACTCCCTGCAATATGCGACCAAAGAAGATATTACCGCCATGGCGAAATATTTAAAAACATTGCCGCCAGTAAATCCTAACAATCCGCCATTCATCTATAATGAAGCAACACATAAAGCACTCGCTTCCGGTGATGATGCTGCTCGTGGCGCAGCGGTTTATCTAGATTCTTGCGCTGCGTGCCATAGAACCGATGGTTTAGGGTATGCGCAAGTTTTCCCAGCACTTGCCGGAAATCCTGCAGTCCAAGATCCAAGCCCACTATCGATTATTAAGATCATCACGCATGGCAGCTCGCTACATGGCACCCAAAATGCCAATACAACATTTGTGATGCCGGATGAATTTAAAACACGCTTGAGTGAGCAAGAGGTGGCAGATGTTGCAACCTTCATTCGTACAAGTTGGGGCAATCAAGGACTTCCTGTTTCCACTGATGAGGTGAAAAAGTCCTTAGAAACAGAAGGATTGTAAAGGATTGATCGCTTGCCTATTCAGTGTAAGATTTTCATCCAAGATTATCTCATCAACAGGTTCTATCCCCATGATAGAACCTGTTCAGAACATGAGAATAGTCATTAATGATTATATTAAAGCTTTCTGGCCAATCTTAATCAAAATAATTATTTACAAAACTTGTTAAATATACTTTTTTATGTAAAATCAAAATCGCTGAGATGATTCAGCGATTTTGATTTTTAATCTTTAGTGAAGATTAAGGATAATAAAAAACCTCTCTCAAAACATCATTATTAGCTAATAAACCGTCATTAAAACGAATGGGCTGTAAAGAAGGATAACGAGCAATATATTATCTTTTTACATCTTATAAATCTTCTTCATTCATTATGCGAAACTCCTATAGGTCATCCATATGAAAAAAAACATCCTAAAAACACTTCGCTTGATGCCGCTGGTGATTGCGCTCTTTATCCTCTCCGGATGTGATCTCGCACTATTTAATCCTAAAGGTGAAATTGCGGAATATGAGAAATGGTTGGTCATTGCCAGTGCTGCCATTATGCTTATTGTGATTATTCCTTGTATTATCATGGCGATCGTTTTCCCATGGTGGTTTAGAGAATCCAATAAAAAAGCGAATTATAAGCCAGAATGGAATGAGTCAAAAACCCTCGAGAAATATATGTGGGGCGTGCCGATTCTGATCACTATTATCTTGGCATTTATGGTTGTGCAGAGCACGATTGACCTCAATCCCAAAAAACCGATCGAATCTGACAATGAAGAACTGGTCATTGAAGTCGTTTCTATGGATTGGCAATGGCTCTTTATCTACCCTGAAGAGAATATTGCAAGCATCAATGCACTGCATGTACCTGTCGATCGCCCACTTAAGTTCAAGCTGACATCACAAACAGTGATGAACGCTTTCTTCATCCCACAAATCGGCACACAGCTCGATGTAATGTCCGGCATGGAGAATATCCTCTACCTCATTATTAATGAAGAAGGAACGTATCAAGGGGCTTCTTACGGATTCAGCGGCGCCGGATACTCTGATATGAAATTCAAAGTTACCGCCGTTTCAGATACCGACTTTGCAAGCTGGGTTTCCACACAGCAAGCGAATAGTCACAATCCATTGAATTGGGATAAGTATCAAGCGTTCGTCAAAGAACAGCCGATCAATGCACCCGAACAATATTTCCACCCTGTGGAACCAAGACTTTATCTGAAAGTCATTGCCCAATTTATCGACCTAGATGAAGTGTCAGAGCATATGCAACACGCTTCACCTTCTAGCCACTAAAAGGAACTTCTCATGTTTGGAAAACTAACACTCGATAGTATCCCTTGGAGCCATCCGATTCCCCTCGCGGCTTTTGGATTTATTATCCTCATTGTGTTGCTCGTTCTTGCGACCATTACCTTTACCAAAAGATGGAAGTGGCTTTGGCAAAACTGGTTAACCACCACCGATCATAAACGCATTGGTATTATCTATATTGTCGTCGCAATTATTATGCTACTGCGAGGATTTGCCGATGCCATCATGATGCGCTCACAAATGGCATTAGCCTCTACCGGCGATCAAGTGGGTTATCTGCCACCAGAACATTATGATCAGATCTTCTCAGCGCACGGCGTCATTATGATCTTCTTCATGGCAACACCGTTCTTGATTGGTTTAATGAATATTGTCGTCCCACTACAACTTGGTCGCCGAGATGTGGCATTTCCGGTTCTCAATGCCGTGAGTATCTGGCTCACTGTTGCCGGCGCGATCTTAATCAATCTATCGCTAGGTATCGGTGAGTTTGCTAAAACGGGTTGGGTTGCCTATTCGCCACTGTCCGAGGCACTTTATAGCCCAAGCGTTGGCGTGGATTACTACATTTGGAGTATTCAGATATCCGGCCTCGGTACAACGCTTGCCGCCCTCAATATGTTTGTGACTATTCTTAAAGTGAGAGCGCCGGGCATGAAGATGTTTGATATGCCGCTATTTACGTGGTCAACATTCTGTACTTCGATCTTAATTTTAGCAGTATTCCCAATCTTAACAGCAACCATGATCTTGCTTGCGCTTGACCGTTATTTAGGATTTGAGATCTTCACAAATACCATCGGCGGCGGTAGCCAGATGATGTATGTGAATCTCATCTGGGCTTGGGGTCATCCGGAAGTTTACATCTTAATTTTACCGGCATTTGGAATCTTCTCAGAAGTCGTTTCAACCTTTGCTCGTAAATATCTCTTTGGTTATAAAGCGTTAGTTTGGGCTATTATTGCGATTCTCTTCATGTCACTAACCGTTTGGCTACATCACTTCTTTACGATGGGTGCTGGCGTGAATGTCAACGCATTCTTCGGAATTACTACGATGCTAATCGCGATTCCGACCGGCGTAAAAGTCTTTAACTGGCTCTTTACGCTCTACCGCGGTCAAATCAAAATGGATGTCCCAATGCTCTATGCTGTTGGCTTCCTCATTCTGTTTGTTCTCGGCGGTATGACCGGCGTCATGCTTGCGATTCCCGGCGTCAACTATGCGGTGCATAATACTGAGTTCGTTGTCGCACACTTCCATAACACCATTATCGGTGGTGTCGTGTTTGGGGCGCTCGCAGGATACAATTACTGGTTCCCGAAAGCATTTGGCTTCAGACTTCATAAAGGCTGGGGCTATGCCACTTTCTGGCTCTGGTTCTTAGGATTCTTGGTAGCCTTTGTCCCGCTCTATATCGTAGGATTTGATGGTATGCCACGCCGTATCAGCCAAAACATCGATCTTCGTTATGGACCTTATCTCGTCGTTGCCTTCTTCGGGGCGGTGATGATCTTCTGCGGCATTATCTCAATCTTGATCCAGCTCTTCGTAAGTATCAAGCAACGTGAGAAACTGCGCGATGTCACTGGCGACTTATGGAATGCAAGAACACTCGAATGGTCGATCCCTTCTCCACCACCAGCTTATAACTTTGCCTCAATTCCGACCGTCGATGATATCGATATGTTCTGGAAAGAGAAGCAGGAAGGTACCGCTTATAATCCACAGCGTCAATATGAAGATATCTATGTTCCAAAAAATACGGCTCTTGGCTTTGTTTCCGGCGGCGTATTAGCAGGTTTACTCTCATTTGCTCTAGTTTGGAGTATCTGGTGGATGGCTATTCTCTTCTTTGGTGCGGCAATCATCTTCTGGATTATCGAAAGCTTTAGAGAACATCCTGAAACATTAATTCCAAAAGCAGAAGTTCAAGCAAGAGATCAGGAATTTTTACAAACTGTGAAACAGCAACAACTTAAACAAGGAGAACTCGCATGACACAAGCATTGAGTCACCCTGATATCAAACAATTACAAGAAGAAGAGAGTGCCAATAATAAGATCTTTGGCTTTTGGATCTATCTGATGGCAGATGCCATTATCTTTGGCACGTTCTTTGCGGTTTTTGTGGTTCTCATGAAGAACACAACTTTAGGTCATACACCGCAATCGCTCTTCGACCTCAATAATGCCTTTGCCGAAACGATGGCGCTACTCACCAGTAGCTTAACCTGTGGATTGGCAATGCTCTCATTAAGACAAGGTCATATTAAAAAAACGATCTTCCTCTTACTGATCACCTTTGTCTTAGGCGGCATTTTCTTAACCTTGGAGATCAAAGAGTTCTTGGGTTTCATCGCCATTGGTGCAACGCCGCAAAGTAGTGGTTTCCTCTCTGGGTTCTTCTCTTTAGTCGGATTACACGGCGCGCACTTAACGATTGGCATGGTTTGGATGCTTGTGATGATGGCACAATTAGCATTTAAAGGCTCAACATTAGAAACCCGCACGCGCATGAAGCTCTTTAGTCTTTTCTGGCATTTCCTCGATATTATCTGGATCTGTATCTTCTCGATCGTTTATCTAATGGGAGTATCATTATGATCAATCATACACAAAGCCCCAAACGAGAACTTCTCGATTATTTTGTAGGATATGGACTATCGATCATCCTGACGCTCATCGCGTTTGGAATGGTGGTTTATCTGCGAGATCACTTTTCAATCGGTGTATTAGCCTCAATTCTCGCAGTCTGTGCGATTGCGCAAATCTTCGTCCAAATCATCTATTTTCTGCATATTCACAAAGGCGATAATGATGGATGGAATATCGCTTCCCTCTTATTTACCGGCATTATCTTACTGATGGTCGTTGGTGGATCGGGCTGGGTAATGTTCTATCTGCATATGAATATGATGCCGGAACTTCCATTGTAAGATGGACTTTCCTCTCTCAATATTCCTGACTAAATAGATGATAATGCAATATTCTCGCAAATACCGTTTGAGCCCTTTTTTAAAACTCATTAAGCACGGGATTATCCTCGGAAATCTCGTGCCGGTTATTGCCGGCTTTATCTTGGCATTAACACCACAAAATAGCAGCACTATCAGTGCCTTACTATTTGCGATTATCGGCACCTTATTCGTTATCGCTAGTGCAACGATCACCAATAATATTATTGATCGTGATATCGATGAAGTCATGCGCCGTACGCAAAATCGTCCACTTGTTAATGGCGATATCTCTCTTGCATGCGCCACAATATTGGCGCTGGTTTTTGCACTGCTGGGTTTTGGAATCCTCTATCTTCAAGTCAATATTCTTGCCGGCAATATCGCGCTAATTGGCTTTATCGATTATGTCATTCTCTATTCGTTACTCTTTAAGCGCCATTCCACATTGAGTATTTTGGTCGGCAGTATTTCAGGGGCAACACCGCCATTAATCGGTTATGTCGCAGCTTCTAATCAACTGTCATGGGATATTCTCTATCTCTTTATCATCTTTGCTTCTTGGCAGATTGCGCATTCTTATGCAATAGCAATGTATCGAGAGCAGGATTATAGCGCCGCCAATATTCCGATGCCATCACGGTTTTTTTCGCTCAAAATGAATCAATGCCGTGTCGTTGGCTATATCTTACTAATGCTCATCGCCACGATCTTTCTTGTTTGGCAGAGCTTCAATTTCATCATCTTGCAGCTACTAACGGTTATATTCATCACTAGTTGGTTATTGAGTGCCATTAAACCTATTCATATAGCACCCGAACGCTGGGGGAAAAAGCAGTTTATCAATTCACTCGGCATTATTATGGGATTATGCACGCTCATTATGATTGATCACGGTTTACCACTTTTATTCGCTTAAACTGCCATTTCACATTATCGTCATTTTGGTTTAAAAAGCGCTTTTATAACTGCTGATGCGGGATTGCTAAAAATAGTGCAACCATTCTAACAATCTGCTGATTCTCCCCTTTTTTCTGCGATTTCGTGCTAGTATAAATTTTGACCCTTTTAAAAAAATCAGCTAAAAATAATCAGCCTACAAGGCATATTAATCACAATAAGATCGGTGGAGATCATCATGAATATTTTAATTACCGGCGCATCTTCTGGCTTTGGATTGGAAGCGGCAAAACTCTTTATTCAACACGGACATACCGTCATTGGGCTCGCTCGCCGTCATGATAAACTAATGGAACTCAAAGCATCACTTGGCGAAAACATCTATCCATTAACGGCGGATCTCCAAAACCTAAAATCGATCAAAGAAGGTTTTGAAAATCTCCCTGAACCTTTTGATCAAATTGATGTCTTAATTAATAATGCCGGATTGGCACTCAATCTCAAACCAACGTTTGATGTGGATTTTCAAGATATGCAAACCATGATTGATGTGAATATTCGCGGATTAACCTACATGACGCATCTGGTATTACCACAAATGATTGAGCGCAATGATGGATATATCATTAATCTCAGCTCCACTGCCGGCAATTATGCCTATTATGGTTCCAATATCTATGGTCCGACCAAGGCCTTTGTCACAAGCTTCTCACAAAATCTTCGTGCAGATTTAATTGGGAAGAATATTCGTGTTACCAACGTAGAACCTGGGCTTTGTAGTGAAACAGAATTCTCCAATGTTCGCTTTAAAGGCGATGATGAAAAAGCTGCTTCTGTCTATGCCGATGTGGAAGCCGTAACCGGCAAAGAGATCGCCGATATCCTCTACTGGCTGACAACTCAACCAAAGCATCTCAACGTTAATCGCATTGAAATTATGCCAACGATGCAAACCTTTGCCGGGCTGACAGTTCATAAAGACCCAAAATAAATTTCCGGCAATCAACCGCCGTAAAAGCGTAAACTATCATCATCTCGGTTTAGAAATCGCTGTTACAACTGCTAATGTGATATTGCTAAAAAGGAGCCATCATTCTCTCCAGCGAGGCATCAGCTTTTGAATAGAATCTTTAATCCGGTAATTTAAAACCGATCTCGCTATCACTCCTATTCCCCCCATTTTAAAAGCTAAAATTATGATGAAAATTATCGATCTCCACTGCGATGCGCTTATGAAGCTTTCCGATGCAAAAGGCAAGCTTGCGTTCAAAGATGCGCCCGAATTAGATGTCAATCTCACGAAACTACAACAAGGTCACGTAAAACTACAAGCTTTTGCGATCTTCATCTACCCTTCTATTCCTTCAACCAATCAATTTCAAGAAGTGATGGATCAAATTCATTACTTCTACACTGAAGTATTAGCGAAGAATCCTGAAATGAAGCTCATTCGTGAATGGTCAGAACTCGCCACACTCAAAGAAAATGAAGTCGGTGCGATTTTAACATTAGAAGGCGTTGATGCTATTGGCAATGACCTGCACAAACTCACCTTACTCTATGAACTTGGCGTACGTTCTATCGGCTTAACGTGGAATAATGGCAATCTTGCTGCAGATGGTGTTGGTGAAGCTCGCGGTGCTGGACTGAGCCATTTTGGCAAACGTTTAGTGGAATGGTGTAATGATCACAATGTATTTGTCGATGTTTCCCATCTTCATCCCACAGGATTTTGGGATGTGATGGAACTTGCAAAATATCCCATCGCCAGCCATTCCAATGCGACCGCAGTTTGTGATCATCGTCGTAACTTAACTGATGAACAGATCCAAGCTATGATCAAACGAGATGCGATGATTCATATTGTTTTTTGTCCACCATTTGTGAAGAAAGGCGGCAATGCCAATATTGAGGATGTCATTGCACAGATTAACCATATTGTCGCGCTCGGTGGTATCAAAAATATTGGTTTTGGCTCGGACTTTGACGGCATTGAATCGAAAGTCGAAAACTTGAGCGATGCTTCCCAGTATCAAAACCTCATTACGGCATTAAAAGCGCATTATAGCGATGCTGAGATCGCCGGCTTTGCGCATCAAAACTTTATGGATCATTTACCGAAGTAGTCAAACAGAAAACGAATGGTAGAGAGGAAGAATTATAATCGCTTCGTTCTAAAAATATCGATGACAACTGCTGAAATGTGCTTGATAAAAGCCGGCAAGTATTCTCACCAGCGAAGCATCACCTTTTATAATCATTTTAGTTTAAAAAGCGCTCTTTTAACTGCTAGCGCGGGATTGCTAAAAAGCGTGCAACCATACTCTCCAGCCATGCATCGACTTTTAAATAGAATCTTTAATCAGATAGTTTTAAGCCGATTTCACTATTCAATAATCTGCATTACCATTCCCCAATACAAATGAACAGCAAAAAGCCACAACAGCAGTTGTGGCTTTCATATTTCATCATCAATTTTATGAAGGAAAATCGTCACTACGCTTTCATATCAACCACCATTCGCCCTTGAATTTTTCCGGCTTCCATCTCCGCGAAAATCTCATTCACTTCCGCAAGTTTACGCTTATGGACCACCGGCACCACTAAACCATCTGCGGCAAATTGGAAGGCTTCGATAAGATCTTGTCGTGTTCCGACTAAACTACCAATCACTTCAATTCCATCTAAGACAGTTTTCACAATCGCCAAGTCCATCGTTTCCGGCGGTAAGCCAACCGCAACGACTTTCCCGGTTGCACGCAGTGAATCTACCGCTTGATTAAAGGCAACTTTTGAAACGGCTGTGACAACTGCCGCATGAGCGCCGCCGACATCTTCTTGAATTTTCGCAGCAACATCGCCAATTTTTGCCGAGTTATAGATAATATCGGCACCAACTTCTTTCGCTAGCTGTAGCTTTTCATCATTAATATCAACCGCAATGACTTTCGCATTAAAAACTTTTTTCGCATATTGTACGGCTAAATTTCCAAGTCCACCAACACCGAAAATAGCAATCCATTGTCCAGCTTTCACATCTGCAACTTTAACGGCTTTATAAGTCGTCACGCCAGCACAAGTCACGCTACTTGCTTGAAATGAATCTAAACCATCTGGCACTTTCACCGCATAATCTGCCGTGACGATACATTGCTCCGCCATTGCCCCATCAACAGAGTATCCTGCATTTTTAACGCTGCGACAGAATGTCTCTTTTCCGGTAATACAATATTCACAAACGCCACAACCTTCAAAGAACCAAGCAACACTCACGCGATCACCGACTTTCAGGCTTGTAACACCATCAGCAATCTTAGATACAATCCCAACACCTTCATGACCAATGACCCGCCCAGGAACTTTCCCAAAATCCCCTTTTGCCACATGCAGATCCGTATGACAAACACCACAACACTCAACATCTACTAAAGCTTCGCCAGGCTTTAATTCACGAACTTTTAAATCTTTAATTTCCACCTGACCATCACTATTTTGATTAACAACCGCTGCTTTCATAGAAGCTCCTTCATTTTTATATAAAAAGTATTCCATACAGCATAACGATAACGATTATTATTTACAATTGAAAGTTTATAACGTCATTATAAAAAAGATTTATAAAAATTTTATCAACCTATAAACCCATCAATTGCTAAAGATTACTAGCATGTGATCTGTTTTATCCTTTTTTCTATATAAAATAAGCTGTTACAAGTACTAGTGTGAGATTGATAAAAGAACGTAAGTATTGTCCATCAAATAATGAGAGACCATTTAAAACCAACGTCACTATATAATAGGTATTTTGTACCTTAAATAAGTATTAAAAAAACCCTAAAAGAATAATCTCTTTTAGGGTTTTGGATAGCTCATCATTAAATAAACAATGATTCAAAGAAGATCGTGGAGATTAATAAGGATGTTGTCTCCAATCGATCTCTTTTACTTCTCTTGGTACGCTTGTGCCATCAGCCTTTTTCAAAGGTTGTGCTGCATATGATTCTCTAAAGCTCCCACTTTCAGGATTACCTTTTTCAAAGCTCTCTCTTAATTCTGGCGTGACATGATCTGCATAGATATTTTCTGTCGGCGCATTAGTATCTTCTGTATACCACTCACCTAACATATAGCGCACACCTAATGTAATCTCATTAGAAACTAACTTCGCACGAAGTTGGTCACCATTGGCTTTCGTGCCAGTTCTTGCTTTCCCCATATCCACATGACGGAAACCTAAATCGATATAGGTATTATTCATTGGCTTATAGGAAACTCCCGCTCCTAATGACCACGCAAAGTTATTATTCTTGCCAGAATCATAGCTTGCCGCCGTTGAAGTCAAACGCGCATAACCTAAACCCACCGCGCCATAAACGGAGAAATCATCCGCAACAGGATAACTTGCATAAGTATTCACCATTAAACGCTGGCTTTTGATCTTTTGCGCATTGAAGTCATTCCCGAAAGAACTCGTAAATTCATTTTTCTTTGGAACAACATATTCCAATTCAACACGGAAAATATCATCAAATTGATATCCCCCAGCGATAGAACCACTTACAAAACTTTTATCATCCTTGTGTTTTGCAAATTGATCATTAGGGGTATGAATAGATTCATCCATATCCTTTGCTTTCTGCTTCGCGCCAATTAAGTTCGCTCCGGCATAAAACCCCTTCGTAATTTCAGCTTGTGCGCTTGATGCTGCGCCTAACAGCAACATTGACGCCAATAAGGCACGGATCTTCATATTACCTTCTTCCCCTAAAAATATTAACTGCAAAAATGTCGTTACTTATTATTGATAATCAATATATTATACTTTTTCTAGAATGAGTGATGATTCTTTACCATCAATTAATCTCATTTTAAGATTTAATTTTAACCTAGAACTTCTTGATTCTAAACTATCGTTGTAAAAAGTGCACCCTCTTCGCGATATGTGTCAAGATCGTATAAGGAATTGTCCCTGCCCAACCTGCTACTTTTTCAAGCGGTAATTGCTCCCCAAAAATCTCGACACTCTCTTGCCAAGCATCTTTAGGCACATTCCTTAAATCGATCATCATCATATCCATTGCCGGTCTACCAATAATCGGCGCACGATATTTCCCCACCAAAACATAAGCATCTTGCGTGATTTCTCGTGGATATCCATCAGCATAACCACAAGCAATCACCCCAATCGGCATTGTTTCCGGCGCAATAAATTTTGCACCATAACCCACGCTTTCTCCGGCATCAATTTCCGTATGATGAATAATCTTCGAAGTTAGTGTTAATAATGGCTTCAACCCAAAGTCTGCGCCGGTAGAATCATCTATTGGAGAAATACCGTAGAGAGAAATCCCCATCCGTACCACATCATGATGCGTCACTGGCAATGTTAAAATTGCCGCTGAGTTGGCTAATGATTGTGGCAAATTAAAAGCATTTAACGTTGCCATTCTCTCAACTTGCGTTTGCAATAGTGGCGAATTTTTTTCATCTGAAGTTGCAAAATGCGTCATTAATGTGAGGGATTTCACATTACTTGAAGCTTCTAACTTCGCGATCACATCAGTGGCTTCTTCTGGTGAAAATCCTAAACGATGCATGCCGGTATCGACTTTTAAAAAAATATCAATCGGCTCGACTAATGAGACTTCCATCAACATCTCAAGCTGACGATTATTACCCACAGCGACACAATAATCTCGTTCACTAGCTAAAATATATTCGTCTTGATCAAAGAGACCTTCCAAAAGAAGAATCGGTAATATACCGCCTTTTTCACGAATATCATCGGCTTCCTCACGCATTGCAACCGCCATGTAATCAACCTGACGATTTAAAATAGAAATCAAATTTTCAACACGATGCCCATAAGCATTTGCCTTAATCACAGCACAATACTTGCTATTGGGTGCTCTTGCTTTCAATACAGCTAAATTATTTTCTAAGGCTGCTTCAGAAAAATAAGCAATTAACGGTCTCATAATCTTCCTTCTAATCGAAATAATACGAATGCAAACGAGAGATAGCTCCCCATGAATTGATTCTGCTTCATCACAAATCATGGATGCAAAAAAAGATCAGCAGATAAGTCTTTGCAATATTTAAAAACTCTCTTACTAATCTTTTTCATGGAATGAAATATCTTAGCCCGACAATTGTACTACTTTCTCAAGATCAGACCAAGATGCACTCCTCACTTAAAGCTTTGATAGAACCAATCACCACACGCTTTAGAGATCTTTAAACAGAATCCCACCACGCGCTTTTTGTGTCTCAATAAATGATTGATGCCACTCCTCATCAATGATTTTTAAAATCGAATGATGCGCTAATAACTTTTCGCTCAATGCTTGTAATTTCGGGAATCCTTCTAAGATATTCTTACCACTTACAGATGCAACTACATCAAAACGAATAAACATTGGCGCTAATACAACATCCACAGCTGAGAAAGATTCCCCGCTAAAAAATGCATGGCCACATCTCTCTTCTAAAATCGCTAAAATATCTCTCATCGTCGAAAAGTGCTTATCAACATCTTCGAGTGTCGTCGCTGCCATACTCATATACTGAGGACCATAAAGATCGCCGGCAACGCCTGCCCAAGCTCTTTGAAGTGCACGTTTGGGCGCTGACTTCGCGTAAATTGATGGCACTCTGTTTTGCTCTTCGATGTATTCCACAATTGCCATTGATTCAAACAATACTTCGCCCGTCGTTACTTTCATTACCGGTACTTTCCCAAGCGGCGACCACTCTTTGAACCACTCCGGCAACTGCGCGTGAGGATCTAGCCAAATCTGCTCATAACTCGCGGCTTTTTCATTAAGAGTAATTAATACTCTCTGTACAAATGGGCATAACGGATACCCAACAACTTGATAACTCATATGGTCCTCCACTTTGAGATGATTTTGAGACAAACCCTAGATAAAATACGCTTAATGGATAGGTATATCATTCCTTTTAGTCTATCATAAGAGGTCTAAAATAGGCGATTATACGAATTTCAAATCGTTGTACTAGTCGTACTTTTCCTCAAAAAAACATCATATTCATTCCATGAATCAATGATCCCTGTTTGATATAAAGACGACTCTAATTTCACGGTCTCAAAGGATCTACTTAGTCATCTATTTTCATGACCTACACAACACAGATATCTCTATGACGGAGGACGATTTCATGTCTATCAAACTCAACAGGCTCATTGTTGCCGGAAAAGATGCAGCAAACTTCTTACAAGGTCAAACGACCGCAGATATCAATAAGCTTACCTTTATTGGTCAAGTTTCAGCCCATCAATATGGGCTCTCTGCGATTTGTAATCGTCAAGGCCGTGTGATTTCGCTCTTTTGGGCGATTAAAGTTGATGATGAAACATTCCATCTTCTTCTCCCAGAATCTCTTGCAGAGGCAGTACAAAAACATCTCACGATCTTTATCTTCCGATCCAAAGTCACCATCACGCGTGATGAACCATCGGAAGAGGATCTCAAGACTTTACCGCAATCCCTCATTATTCCGTGGATTATTGATGAAAATAGCGAAGAATATGTCCCGCAAATGTTAAGCCTTGATCTTCTTGATGCGATCAACTTCAAAAAAGGTTGTTATACCGGGCAAGAAATTGTTGCAAGAATGCAGTATCTAGGGAAACATAAAAGACGATTAGCCCATATTATTGCGGATAATGCCGCAGAGTTAATCGTGAATGCAAAAATTCTTGATGAAAATGAGAAAGAAGCAGGCACTATCGTATATAGTGAAGGCAATGAAGCGCTCGCGGTGATTCGCTTAGAACACCAAGATCATTCCTTAAAAATCCATTCCCCTATCCAGATCACAAAAATCTGGCACGATGACGAAGCTGAAAATTAAGAAGGAGTACTCATAAAATGTCGCAAAAGCATATTGGAATTTTAACAGCTGGTGGAGATTGCCAAGGTTTAAATGCCGCTCTTCGTGGCGTCACACTCTCTGCACTTAAAGAAGGCTGGAAAGTCACCGGCATTCATGATGGATTTGTGGGTCTCGCAGAAAAATCTCATAGCGAGCTCACCTTTGCGAAGGTTTATGATATCGCAGGTTTAGGCGGCACTATTTTAGGAACTGGTCGCGGTGGCGGTCGTGCTAAAAATACAGAAGAAGCGGTTGAAGCCTGTGTGACTGCTTTCCATGAATTAGAACTTGATGCGCTCGTCTGCTTAGGCGGCGATGGTACGCAGCGCTTTGCATCCTATCTTCATGAAAAAGGGATTCCTGTTGTCACACTTCCTAAGACAATTGATAATGATATCGCCCATACAGACGTGACTTTTGGCTATGATACGGCAGTTCATGTATCTGTGATGGCGCTTGATAGATTACGTACAACCGCAGATTCACATCATCGTTTAATGATTCTAGAAGTGATGGGTCGAGATGCTGGCTGGCTCGCAGCAGGCGCCGCTCTTGCAGGTTCTGCGGATATCTGTTTAATCCCTGAGATTCCTTATTCCCTTGAAGCAATCGTCACTTACATTCGCGATAATATTCGAAACCGCCGCTCTGCTCTTTTAGTTGTGGCGGAAGGTGCGATTTCACAAGAAAATCACAAATTAGGTTTAACTCCCAAAAAACATGCCGAAGCCATTAAGCTTGTCGATAGCATTCCGGAATTAACAGGCATGCAATCTCGCTTAACAACACTAGGTTATGTGAGCCGCGGTGGTGCACCCACTGCAACGGATAGAATTTTTGCCACACAATGTGGGACAAAAGCAATTGAGTTTATTAAGGAAGGTCGTTTTGGCGTAATGGTCGCTGAACAGGGTCGAGTCTTAGTGCCGGTTCCATTAGAAGAAGTTGCCGGTAAACCGCGTCTCTTACCGATCGATCATCCACTTATTCAAACAATGAAAGCAACGAACATCTGCTTAGGCATTTAAGCATCCAATGCTAAATTCGTGACAAGACTAGGATGTTAGCAGCAAAACTGCTAACATCAATGCTCTTTAATAGAATGATTCATTAAATATAGAATAGAAGACATTATGAAAAAAATTATTAATACCGATCATGCTCCGGCAGCAGTAGGACCTTATTCACAAGGTAATGCGTTTGGTAACCTTGTTTTCACATCAGGTCAACTCCCTCTAAATCCTGAAACAATGAAGTTTCCTGAAGGGGGCATTAAAGAACAAGCCGCTCAAGCACTCTCAAATCTTAAAGCGATTTTAGAAGCCGCTGATGCAGACTTTTCAACGGTTCTTAAAGTTACTTGCTATCTTGATGATATCAATGATTTTGCAGACTTTAACGAAGTATATACCGAGTTTTTCGGCACAGAAAATGCCCCTGCACGTTCATGTTTTGAAGTCGGTGCATTACCCATGGGTGCTTTAGTTGAAATCGAAGCGATCGCTTTCCGTAAAGATGCATAATTAACTGCTTTAAGCAGTAAAAAAACCTCTTAAAAACCTCTGTTTCCCCATATGGATTCAGAGGTTTTTTATTATGCACCAATTTGATTTCAAGAACTTGCTCATGATCTTCATACCTAATCAATACCATCAATAATCGTTGCAGTTTAAGAATAACCGTTATAACTACAAACATGGAATTGATAAAGGAGTAAACATTCTTCTCAGCGATACATCTCCTTTTAACATCACTTTTAATTCAGATAATTTATCATCCATTTCACTATAAAAATCAGCTCTCCAATAGCACACAATCTATTGTTGACTGACAATAAAAAAGCCTTATATCGAAATCCCGATACAAGGCTTTATCTTTCGTCTATTTTTTAAAACAGTGGTCAGATCACCTTAAGCTTTGCTATTTGCTTCCTCTAAAGCCACTTGATCAGTCACACCATCTTGTTTTGCTCTCTTTGCATCTCTGTTTAAGAGGATGAAGAAGACTGGGGTATATACTAGTACTAAGATTGTTCCGGCAAGCATCCCCCCGACAACAACCTGTCCTACAACATTCTGTGCACCTGATCCAGCACCAGATGATAATGCTAATGGCAATACCCCAATACCGAATGCTAGAGATGTCATTAAGATAGGACGAAGCCTTTCATTAGCCGCTTGTATCGTTGCTTCTAAAGTGCTCATGCCGGTTCTCACTAAGTCCCTCGCAAACTCTACGATTAAGATCGCGTTTTTCGAGGTTAAACCAATGGTTGTTAACATTCCGACTTGGAAATATACATCATTTTCAATACCGAGCAATCTTGCCGTCACAACTGCCCCGACTAACCCTACCGGGATCGTTAAAAGAACAGAAATTGGAACTTTCCATGATTCGTACAATGCCGCCAAACTTAAGAAGATAATAAATACAGAGATCAGGAGTAAGGTCGTTTGAGAATCACCCGCTTGACGCTCTTCATATGAAGTATCTTTCCAAGAAACGTTAATTCCTTGAGGGAGATGCTCTGCAACAATTGATTCAATCTCTGCCATGACATCTCCAGTACTCTTGCCTGGCATCGCTTCAATCGTTAATGGGAATGCTGGGAATCCATTAAAACGGTTCAATTGTGGTGGACCATAACTCCAGCGTCCATCTGCAAACGCGCTAAACGGCACCATTTCCCCTTTTGCGTTACGAACATACCAACGATTGAAGTCTTCTGGCATCATTCTAAATGGCGCATCAGCTTGTACTTGAACGTGCTTAATACGACCACGATCGATAAAGTCATTTACATACATTCCGCCCCAAGCGATTGACAATGATTGGTTAATATCACCGACAGAAACTTGCAATGCCTGTGCTTTCTCACGGTCAATATCGATATGGTATTGTCCTGAGTCAAACTGTCCACCTGGCATTAATGTGGCAATGTTCATATTTTCAGAACGCGCCGCATGACCGATAAATGTCATCACTGAATTCATCAATGCATCATGACCTAAACCCAATGTATCTTGCAGAACGAAGCTCACACCCGTCGCACTACCAAGCTCAATAATTGCAGGTGGTTTAAACACATACATATTCGCTTCTGGCACTTGACTAAAGAATGCTTGAATACGGGTGATTAACGCGTCAATTTCCTGTTCATCCGATGTACGCTCATCCCATGGTTTTAACTTCACAAAGAAGATTGATTGCTCACTTCCTTGACCGGCGAAGCTGAATCCACCAACGGTCATCACAGAATCAACAGTATCTTGCTCTTCTTCCATTAAGTATTTGGTGATTTTCTCTAACGGAATTTCTGTTTGTAATAACGATGTACCATTAGGGTTAATCGCCATCCCCACAAGAATCCCTTGGTCTTCATCCGGCAAGAAACTTGTCGGTAACTTGGTAAATTGATGCCCGATAAATCCTAGTCCTGCCACTAAAACAATGACAAACATTAAAGGATGTTTCAAGATCCGACGAATCGTTACACCATATGCCGCACTGAGCTTATCGAAGCCTAAGTTGAAGTATTTTACAATCACAAACAAAAGCTTGGTAATTGGTGAAAATAACTTACTTAAGAAACGACCGACTGCTGATTTTGGCTCTGATTCATCATCAGGACGGCGTAGGATCGTTGCACAAAGTGCTGGTGTAAAGATAATCGCGACAACCACAGACAATAACATCGCCGTAATAATGGTAATCGAGAACTGACGATAGATCACTCCCGAAGCACCGCCGAGGAATGCCATTGGCACGAATACCGCAGACAGTACAACCCCGATCCCGATCAATGCGCCGGTAATTTGTGTCATCGATTTACGCGTGGCTTCTAATGGTGATAAACCTTCCTCTTCCATTAAACGCTCGACGTTTTCAACAACAACAATCGCATCATCCACCAGCAAACCAATCGCCAATACTAATGCGAAAAGCGTCAAGGTATTTAAGTTAAATCCAAAGAAGTTAAGAATTAACATCGTTCCCGCAAGAACATATGGAATTGCTAATAGAGGAATAATGGTTGCTCGTAAGTTCTTCAAGAAGAGGAACATCACGATAAATACCAAAATAACCGCATCAATCAACGTCTGTACAACCCCATCGACCGATTGTTCAACAAACGGTGTTGTATCATAGGGATAGGTATAATCCATTCCCGATGGAAAGTTATGCTTTTCCTTCTCTAAGAAGTCTTTAACTGTTGTCGCTGTATCTAATGCGTTAGCACCTGATGCTAAGTTAATCCCCACTCCGGATGCTTGCATGCCGTTATAGTTAACCGTAAAGTTCTCATTTTCAGGAGATAACTCAATACGTGCAACATCTGAGAGTAAAACTTCACTTCCGTCTTCATTCACACGTAACTGAATCCCTTTAAACTCTTCAGCGTTTGATAAAAGTGATTGCGAAGTCACCGTATAACGAATTAACTGATCTTGATTTGCCGGTAAAGCACCTAAGTTACCCAGTGTTGCTTGCGAGTTCTGTTCTTGAATCGCTCTGACAATATCAAGCGTTGTCATGTTGTACTTATGCAGTTTCATCGGATCAACCCAAACGTTCATCGCATAGCTTGATCCAAAGAACTGAATATCTCCAACACCTGGCAAACGGCTAATCTGATCCTGTAATGTGGAAGAGATATAATCACCTAAGTCGCCGGAAGTCATTGAACCATCAGGAGAATAGAAGCCCACAACCATCATGAATGAGCCGCTCGATTTTGCAATAGTCACCCCTTGCTGTTGTACTGCTTGCGGCAACTTACTAAGGGATTGTTGAATCTTATTTTGTACCTGAACCTGTGCAATATCCGGATCAACGCCTTGCTCAAACGTGAGGTTAATTTGGAATACCCCAACACTTGAACTCACCGCATCCATATATCTAAAGCCTTCCAGCCCAGAAATACTCTGCTCAATAACCTGCGTCACACTCTCCTCAACCGTTGCCGCACTAGCTCCAGGATAAACCCCGGAAATAGAGACTTGCGGTGGAGCGATCTCAGGATATTGTGCAACTGGCATGTTGCGGACTACAAGTAGCCCCATAAACATTGTTAGAATCGCCAAAACCCATGCAAAGATCGGGCGATCAATAAAAAATCGTGCCATATATACAATTATTCCTTACTTATCATTTAAGTATTCGTAATTTATCTGTCTAACCTGCTCTTACTGGATAAACATATCATCCGTAATGACCTCAACATGAACATCTTGTCCACCACTACGCTGAATCGCAGATTGTACGGTTTGCAAGCCTTTCACAACCACTCGCTCGCCTTCAGCCAATCCACTCTCAATCACCCAATTTTGACCATGCGCACGAGAAATTACCACTGGACGGAAACTTGCGACATTATCTTCACCAATGACGATAACCATACTCATTCCACCAGGACCTTGTGTTACAGCCTTTTGCGGAATCACTAATGCGCCCTTCTCAATTCCTTGCTCCACAACTGTTCTCAAAAACATGCCTGGATAGAGTGATCCATCATTTTCAAACTGCGCTTGCAAGAAAATCGAACCGGTTGTAGGATTCACAGTTAAATCAGAGAACTTGATGTACCCTGCTTTGTCATACAGTGAGCCATCATCAAGATAAACTCGAACCGCGTGTCCATCTTCCATTTCGCCTGTCAAAGGATTCTCCACTTTTGTTTCTGTATAGATTCCTGCTTTAATTTTCTTTTGCACTTCTGCAAATTCTGCCGCGGAATAAGTGATATTCACTTTCATCGGATCTAAAACCTGAATCACTGCCATCTCTTTTGTCTGACCTGGAGAAACGAGTGCCCCTTGTGTAAAGTTACTACGACCAATTTTCCCGGTAATAGGTGCTTCCATCTTGGTATATTCAAGACTAATTTTTGCCGAAGATACTTGTGCTTCTGCTCCTAATACTTCCGCATTCGCTTGAAGTAATGCCGCATTTGCATCATCAATATCTTGTTGGCTGACCGCTTTAGAATTTCCTAATGCTTTCAAACGATCCGATCTTAACTTCGCGGCATGCTGATTCGCTTTCGCACGCGCTAATACCGCTTCCGCCTGAAGCACACTCGCTTCAAAAGTTGCAGGATCGATTTGATAGAGAGGATCACCCTCTTTGACCATACTTCCTTCCGTAAAGTTCTGGGATAAAATAATGCCCCCAACCTGCGGTCTCACTTCAGCGATGACTGATGCTTCCGTTCTTCCTGGCAATTCAGCTTCTACGGTAATGTTTTGACGTTCAACAGGTTGAACAACTGCTTGAGGCGCCGTCATTCCCATCTGATTCGTTTCATCACCACCACAAGCGGTAATCACCAACCCTAAACTGACAACCCCTAAAGCGTTTCGTAAATGCTTAAAATAGTTAGTCTTTCTCATTTTATATCTCATATACTCAAGTTAGTTTTGAACTTAAAATTTTATAACTCTTCCCAAAGCAGCAACTATTTCGAAGATTCTTCTTTCTTCACGGTCACTGTATTCAACGCCTCATCTAACTGTCTGATAGATGCGAGTAAACTCTCCCCACCTTCAGTTCCCATGATCTTAGCGATATCATCAAGCCATGGCCCATAGATTTTTTCCGCTAACTGTTCATGATATAAAGCGCCCTCTTCCGTCACTTCATAAAGAGGTGACCGTTTATTCTGAGGATTATCAATCGCACGAATATATCCATACTCCAATAATAAACAGATTTGTCTCTGTACCGCTTGCCTCGAGGTTGAACGAAGCTCAGCAATCTGTGGTACTGATAATGAGGTTTTTTCACGATTAATAATCGATAAAATCACCCAGCAAGAATGCGTAATATCGCTTTTTGCATCCGATAAAAGATCTTCACTAATCCGATGTAACTTCGATAAAAGTGCGAACATCTCTTGGAACATCGAGACAAATAGTGGTTTCTCAGGAGTATCTTTATTTTCAGCCATAATTTTCTTCAGAAAAAGAGTAAAACAATTGTAGATAGTAAATCTTGACAACCTTGTTGTCAATGAAATTGAATGCCAAACTATTCACTTTTCTCATAACAATAAAGTATTGATCCAGCAATAATCGGCACTTTCAATAAGGTCTATCCTAAAAAAGGCGTGACATTTTATAAAAAGAATAAATCTATAATAGATTCAGCTTAAGTATCTTAAGAATCATGACTAACAAACAGTTGATAAATTGCGTGTAACCATTCTCCTAGCGACGCATCAATTTTAAAAAAGTTCTATCTCGATAATTCAAAGCCGATTTAACCCTGCAACATCCTGATCTCACAAACTCTAACAATAAAAAAAAGATCAAAGCGATATCAGCTGTGATCTCTTATCAATATTCTATAATCTATCTATAATCTGATGTTATAAGAAAATTTGCTCTAATCTGGCTCTAATCAAGACTCATCCGAATCGCGAAAGTTGTCACAAGCGGCGCCAGAATAATTGCCGCTAAATCACCACCAATCAGGATTAACATTAAGCTACTGAGCGAATGCCCTTCCTCTAAGCGTGAAATCAATTGAACGCCGACTAATAACACTGGCACATAGAGCGGTAATGTAATAATGCTAAGTAGCAATCCCGCCTGACGGAGCCCAACAATGAGCGCCACACACATTGCACCTATCAAGCTTAACAACGGCGTTCCGACCAGTAATATCAGCGCTACATAGAATGATTGCGTTAAGGTAAATCCAAGCATCACGGCTAAAATAGGCGAGAAAATAACTAAAGGTAATCCTGTTAAAATCCAATGCGACAGCATCTTTCCTAGGATAATAAAATAGAGCGACTCGCCGCTAATCGCCATCTGTTCTAATGAGCCATCCTCAAAATCATTTTTAAAAACACGATCTAATACTAAAATCGTTGATAAAAGTGCAGCAATCCATAAAATTGCCGGCGCTGCGGCTAATAACAACTTCTGATTCTCAAGCCCCAAACCTAGCGGAAAGAGAGAAATAATAATCAAAAAAAAGACTAGCGGCATCAAGATTTCAGAACGATTACGCATTCCAACTTTAAAATCTCGAATCATCACTGCAGATAAGACTCTAAACATCACGAGAAAATCCTTCTATCGTCAGCTCTTTCGTAAATACTTCCGCACTTGGCATCTGATGCGAGGTGAAAATAATTGCGCCCCCTTGCTGACAATGATTCACCATTGCTGCTTCTAATAACGCAATTGAATCCACATCTAATGCCGTGAATGGCTCATCTAAAATCCAGATTGCCGCACGTTTTTCTAACCATAATCGCGCCAAAATTACTCGACGCTTTTGTCCTGCCGAAAAATAACGTACAGGACGATCCTCTAATGGCAAACTTAATAATCGAAATACCGATTCAACCTGATCCCGCGTTACTTTCTCCCCTCGTAAAGAGAGTAAAAATGAGAGATTCTCCCAAGCCGTTAAATCTAAATTAAGACTTAATTGATGCCCAATATAGAGAATCTCGCGCGCATAATAATGGAGAAGTTCTTTACGATCTTCCCCATTCAATTGAATCAATCCCTGATAACGCTGACTTGCACCAGAAATCACTCGAAGAGACGTTGTTTTTCCCGCACCATTTCGTCCTTTTAAATAGAGCGACTCCCCATTTTGCAAAGAGAATGAGAAGGACTCGAAGATCGGACGATAATTACGTGTCACACTTAAATCAACAACCTCTAAAGAGAATTTCACATGTGCCATTCATTACTCCACAACTCGATAAAGATTCACAGATATCGGTGCAGAGAGATCCTCGACAACCACATTATCGGCTTCAATATCGCCTTTAGAAGTAATAGGATCTCCATTTAAACTAATTTTTGCAGAAATTGATAATCTCTCTTGCCCTGATAATGTCGTACCTGGTAGTAAAAGATCTTTTTCAGTCACTTCTAACGCAATAGGGAAACTAGTAATCGCCGTAAGAGGAATACGCTTTGCCGCAAGCGGTGGGCCGACTTCCTGATTTCTCACAAAAAGGAACAGAATCGCTTCTTGCGGCAATGATGCAACATCAATATCACGAAGATCAATCTGTACCGCAATTGCAGCCCCTGCTACGACTTTTTCCGCTGATGAATCATTTTGCTTCGGTGCGATATTCCCCTGTGCTTGTCCTGTTAAGCCATTAATCATATTCGTAATCAATATGCGATTTTCTGAACCTTCAGGATAAAGATCCGCTAAGGTTGAAAAGTAATGTAACGCTTTATCTAACTTCTGATTCTCAAATAGTACCGTTGCATAATAGAGCATTAAACTCTCATTCTTTGGATTATTCATCACAAACTGATCAAACAATGCTTCTAAACGAGGATTCAACTTATAGTCATTCATCGCCAACTGAATATTGAGCAATGTATAGTAAGTATTATCGTTGTTTGGATCTAAGCGATACAGATCTAAATAGCTCTTTTCTGCAAGCTTTAATTGATCCATATTCAGATAGATCTTACCTAATAAATTCAGCTCTTTAACATCTGTATGATGATCTCTTGAACTCATTAGATTAAGCGCTGCTAAAGTTCCGAGTAAGTTATCTTGAAGCTCTACCGGAGGATTTAACTCCATAATCGTATTACCTTGTTGTAACTGCTCTACTGATACGCTTGCCAACCATTTTTGCACATATGGCATCGCTAAAGCGCGCTGCCTATCCAGGTTTTTAGCTTCCTCTTGATACCCTGTTCCCCAGAAATAGACTGCTGAAAAGGTAATAATCACGCCGGCAAACAGCAACACAATGACTTTTGTAATCCCGCTAAGCTGTCGATCTTGGTGCGCAACCGCTAACAGATCTTGCGCAAGCTCAACCTTTGTCGTTTCATACTCAGCTTCCGAGATTTTCCCGCGCTTTAAATCATCATCTAACGTTGCGGTTTCATCAAGATATTTATCTCGATATACCGTTTTTAAACGCGGATATTTTTCCGCTGATTTACCCCAAAATGCCGTGATGAGAATCAACAAGGTCACGACAATCAATAGTACTGTATATATTAATCCCATCATTTTAGCTGTCTTTTCTCTGTAATATCTCGTTTAAACGCGCTTGCTCCTCGGAGGAGAGCTCTGGTGTTCCTGCGATTGTTGTCGGCTTTTTCTTACGGCCTTTCGCAAAAAACACAATGCCGAGAATCAAGACTAATAATACAAATGGACTAAACCATAGTAACCAAGTTACCGGCTTTACAGGCGGATTATACATGACAAAATCGCCGTAACGTTCCACCATAAACGCAATAATCTGCGCATCTGCTTGCCCATCGATAATCATGTCGTAGGTTAAATCCCGCATATCTTGTGCCAATGGTGCATCAGAATCTGCAATATTTTGATTCTGACATTTCGGACAACGAAGTTCTCGCGTTAAACTCTGGAATCGACGCTCATCTACCGAGTTACTAAACTCATATAAATTCACCGAAGCCATCCCTTGCTGCAACGAGAGCGACAAAAAGATAGCGCATGCGATTAAGAAAAATCGTTTCATTTATTTCGCTCCTTCTCTAGCGGCAGCTTTTGCAGCTTCAATCGCTTTATCGGCATTACTGATCGCCAGCTTGAGTGCTTCTGGATTATTATCCGCATCAAAGCTTGCTTCATAAATGGCTTTAAATCCCATTTCCCAAAGTTCAACGGTCATTTCACCCACATGGCGATACACAATTACATTATTAGCATCCAAAAAATATGTTTCTGGCGCACCATAAACCCCTAAGTTCAAACCAATCTTTCCACTTTCATCTGCGACAGTAAATAGATACGGATTCCCCAGATCACGCAACCATTCGTAAGCTTTCAGCGTATCGTCTTTATAATCCACACCATAAATTGGCACGCCTGTTGCCCCAATCTCTTTTAGCGCATCATGCTCTGCTTCACAAGTTGGACACCATGTCGCCCAAATATTGAGAAGTGCCGGACCTTCAATATCTTCATCCGTTAAGATGCGCGCGGTTGTACCTGGTTGAGTCACTTCATAAGCACTAAATGATGGTAGCTGTTTTCCTTTCAATGCCGATGGCAAGAAACTCGCATCATTTTCTAAACTTTGTGATAGAAAAATTAAGAAACCAACCACAATAATGACGACGCCGGCAATAATGGCTTTTCCTCGAGTCATCTCTTCCTCCTAGCTTTCTTGCGTTACGCTATCGGTCTGTAATTGCTTACGACCAATGCGATAACGCCTATCTAAAATCGACAATAATGCTGCGAATGAAATAATTAAACCGCCCAACCAAATCCAACGTACAAATGGTTTGACATAAAGTCGAATTGCCCACGCATTTTCCGCACGTTCTTCGGCCATTGCGACGTAAAGATCATCTATCAATGATGGACGAAGTGCCACTTCACTAATCGGCATTCCACTTACTGTATACGTTCGCTTCTCGGGATACATCATTCGAAGCGGTTTCCCATTTTGATAAACCTGAATCGTCCCTTTCGTTCCGACATAGTTGGAGCCTTGAATATCTTCTAATGCTAATAACTCAAAGCCATATTCGCGCACTTGCACCGTTTCACCCACACGAACTAGGCGATCTTGCTCATCACTATAATGAGATGTCAGGGTAATACCAATAATCGTGACAACAAGTCCTAGATGCCCAAGATTCATTCCCCAACGAGATAATGTTTGACGTTTAATTGCTTGGAAGTAGTTATCACTCTTACGACCATTCATCTTGATCTCAAAAAGAATGCCGAAAATCACCCAATAACTCAGAGTTAAACCTAACACTACCCATAAATCTAAACGTCCGACATAGAGATAGTTGGTTGCAAATCCTAAGATAATAGAGCTAACAGCCATAATAATTAATGGCGTTTTAATACGACTAAACTTATCATCCTTGAAACGAAGTAACGGCGTAAATCCTAAAACAACTAAAATCAACATCGTGATCGGCACGGTATATTCATTAAAATATCCTTCACCAACCGAGATTTTCCCAATCTGCAAGATATCAACAATAAGAGGATAGAGCGTTCCGAGTAATACCACAAAACACGCCACTGATAAGAAGATATTATTAAATAGGATTCCTGATTCTTTCGATACCAAACTCAAATGCGACTCTTGGCGAATTTTGTGTGATCTAAAGAGTAAAAGAATAAACCCAAAGAGCGTCACTATCGCCAGTAACATCAAGATAAATTGTCCACGTGAAGGATCTGCGGCAAATGAGTGAACCGAGGTTAATACACCAGAACGTACAAGGAAGGTTCCTAACACGCTTAAACAGAATGTTAAGATCGCGATAATCACGGTCCAGAGTGTAAATGCTTTACGTTTTTCTGTTGCAGCTAAGGAGTGAATTAACGCAGCGCCTAAAATCCAAGGAATTAATGAGGCATTTTCTACCGGATCCCAGAACCACCAACCGCCCCAGCCTAGCTCATAGTAAGCCCACCAGCTACCAACGGTAATTCCTAATGTTAAAAATCCCCATGCTGCAAGTGCCCAAGGTCTTACCCAACGAATGGATAAACGATCAATATGTCCTGTCAGTAAAATCGCACACATAAAGGCATATGGCACGGCAAATCCAACATATCCCATATAAAGTAACGGCGGGTGAATGATCAAGCCTACATCTTGTAATAACGGGTTCAAATCACGACCATCATAAAGATCTAATGTCAGATTTCGTCCAAATGGATCTGACGTAAAAATTAAGAAAGCGATAAAACCAACGGTAATCCCACCTAAAACGGCCAATGTTGCTGATGATAATTCTAGCGGCATTTTACGCGTTACAAAAACCACACCGAGCATCCACGCCGTTAATGTAAATACCCATAACAACATCGATCCTTCATGCCCGCCCCAAATTGCGGTGATTTTATAGATATCAGGAAGTTTGGTATTGGAGTTTTGGAAAACGTAAGAATAACTAAAATCACTAATCCAAAAGAGATGCCCTAAATACACAAATGAGAATCCCACAAGCACAAACAACCAGATCGCTAACGGCCTTGCGCTATACATTAATTGAGGACTACGTAATTTAATGCCGATTAGCGGCAAGACAAAGAGTGCTATCGACACACCGAGCGCAAGATAGAGCGCGAGTTGACCTAACGGAAGCATAATAACCCTTAATAACGATTGATTGGGGGATCGACTTAAATGTCTTTCTCTTTAAACGGATGACCTTGCGCTTCTAATGTTGCCGCAACTTCTGGTGGCATATATTCTTCATCATGTTTTGCCAGAATTTCTTCTGCCACAAACTGATTACCTTCCACTAATTTTCCGCGAGCAATAATCCCTTGCCCTTCTCTAAATAGATCCGGCAAAATTCCCTCATAACTCACAATAATTTGTTCAGAAGAACCGTCGACTAAAGCAAATTCCACGACTAAAGAATCAGAGCCTTTATGTAACGTTCCAGGAACCACTAAACCACCCACACGAATCGTCTTATCTAACGGTGCTTCACCCGCATGTACTTGCTCAGGAGAGTAATAAAGATTCAAGTTATCTCTTGATGCAAACATGGCAAAACCAATCACTAAGAATGCGGCAACAATTACAGCAATCACCACATACATTCGTTGTTTCTGTCTCGGCGACATCATTCCGCGTTTCCCCGCGGCATTCATTTTTGCTAGACTCATTTGATTAAACCCTCCCTAATCATTGCTCGTTTCAAACCTCGACCTTCGCTTACTAATGCGATGATCAATCCGATAAGGCAAATAGCCACAAAGCCATAGCACGCCCAAACATAAACCGTATGCTTGCCCATATCTAAAAGATTTAAAAATTCTGCCATGTAACAACCTCTAAATTAAATATCCTAAATCTGCTATAACGTCTCTTTCGTTCCCCGTCTACTTCTGTCGTCCATTGTCGATCATTATGGTCTAAATATCACCCCTGATCAATTCATTCATGGTGGGAACGTTTTTTAATTTTTTGTATATACTTGCAAGAGTTGCTCTTTATAAATCAGATGCACACTCTTAAGTAGAATATATCCTGCGGTAAACAAGACATACGCAATCATCATCAATACTAAAGGTTTTAACATTGCGGCATCTAAACTCGGGCCACCAGATGCAAAAATCGTACTCTTTTGATGTAAAGTCGCAAATAGATAAACTGATGCTTTAATAATCGGCACAATCACAACACCGATAATCGCTAAAATAGAAATTCCCATATTCGCTTTTTCACGATCTTCAAAGGCATTATCTAAGCCGATATAACCCAAATAGAGGAAAAAGAGAATTAATACAGATGTGAGCCGAACATCCCAAACCCACCAAGTTCCCCAAGTTGGAGCACCCCAAATAGCGCCTGTGACTAACGTAATTAATGTATAGACCGCGCCCAAGACAGCTGCAGATCGAGCAATCACGGGGAATAATTTAATTCTAAAAATTAAAAATAAAACACTCAACGCTGCCATAAACATATATAACGCAGAAGAGAGAATTGCCGCAGGCACATGGATGTACATAATACGAACGGTATCGCCTTGCTGATAATCTACTGGCGAATCAAACAGTCCGTAATAAAGACCGGCAATTGCAAATAATGCGCTAAGAATGAATGCCCAAGGAATTAGTATTTTTGCAAACGGCACAAAGTATTTATAACTAATTAATCTTTTAAGGGCGCTAAATCGCGATTTTTTAACCGGTTTAGCAGAAGGCTTTTTTAATTGATCAACGTTGGTCACAACAACCCTTTATTCAAAAAGTATTCTTAAGATCTCTCTATTTTAGGTTAGTCAGTATAACAAATCTTCAATTATCGGCATTAAAAGAAATTGGATTGTTCTGATAAAAAAGGGCAATAGATCAAATTTGTCATGAATTTATTTCCTACAACCCCTGAATTTATATTTCAATGATCACATGTTACTATGAAAGTTCATGACTTTTTTGCCACTTGGAGCACTGAAAACTATGATAAAAACCATCATCGTCCTTAAAGAGACACTTCCTCTTGAGAAACGTGTGGCGCTCGACCCGAAAAATGTAGAACGTTTTATGAAAGCGGGATTTAAAGTAATCGTGATGCCGGATGCCGGGATCAATGCCTACTTTAGTAATGAAGCGTATGAGAAAGCGGGAGCAACGGTTGAAATGCCAGCATTTGATGAAGCAGCGATTATCGTTTCTATTAATGCCCCGTCAATAACTCTCTGTCAGCAATTTAAAGCAGGATCACTCCTAATCACAATGTTAGATCCTTATAACAATGTGGAACTCGTAGAAGCCCTTGCTAAAGCAAATGTTAATGCGATCTCTCTTGAATTCATCCCAAGAATTACGCGTGCACAAAGTATGGATGTTCTCTCTTCGCAAGCCACGATTTCTGGATATCAATCTGTACTTATCGGTGCGGACTTATCCCCAAGATTCTTCCCAATGTTAACCACCGCTGCCGGTACCATTCGTCCGGCAAAAGTATTAGTAATCGGTGCGGGTGTTGCCGGATTGCAAGCGATTGCAACGGCAAGACGTTTAGGCGCACAAGTAGAAGCATATGACATTCGTCCTGATGCGAAAGAACAAGTGGAATCACTAGGTGCAAAATTAGTGGATACCGGTGTCAATGCTGCCGGAGAAGGAGGTTATGCGCGCGAGTTAACGCAAGAAGAGAAAGCACAACAAGCAGCGGCACTTGCGAAACATGTCAAAGAAGCGCATGTGATTATTACCACAGCGGCAATCCCTGGGAAACGCGCACCAATCATCATCACCAAAGAAATGGTGGAAGCGATGATGCCGGGCGCAGTCATTATTGATATGGCGGCGGAAACTGGTGGCAACTGTGAAGTAACGGTTCCTGGTGAAACGATTACACTCAACCATGTGACGATTAATGGTCCGTTGAATCTTCCTTCAACCGCATCGATTCATGCATCAGAGATGTTTTCTCAAAATATCTATAACTACTTAATCCCATTTGTGACTGAAGAAGGTCTTGTGCTTGATCTAGAAGATGAAGTCGTTCAAGGCTCCCTCATCACGTATCAAGGTGAAGTTGTTTCTGATCGCATTAAAGCACTTATCACAGCGTAACACTCAAGGAGATTTTTATGATTACAGGATTTGCAGCGCTCTATATCGTTGTTCTTTCCGCCATTTTAGGATTTGAAGTGATCTCCCGCGTGCCGGCAATTCTTCATACACCTTTAATGTCTGGTTCAAACTTTATTCACGGCATTATCTTAGTTGGCGCCATGATTGCGCTCGGGCATGCAGATGGCTTCTTTCAAACAAGCCTTGCATTTATTGCGGTAGTTTTTGGGGCGATCAATGCTGTCGGCGGCTATTACGTCACGGACAGAATGCTCGAAATGTTCAAATCTAACAAAAAAGAGGAGAAATAATTCATGGGAGCATTGATTGTAAACCTCGGCTATTTCGTTGCCGCTATTGTCTTTATCTATGCTTTAAAAAGCATGAGCCATCCATCAACTGCGCGCAAAGGCATTCATTATGCCGGTATTGCAATGATTTTGGCAGTTGTGATTACCCTATTCCATCCAGATATCGTTCATAAATCATACTTTACGAATATCATTCTCATCGTGATTGCGATTGCGATCGGTTTCTTCATCGCAAAACGCTCAGCACTCAAAGTTGAAATGACCGATATGCCACAAATGATCGCTATCTATAATGGCGTTGGTGGTGGAGCTGCTGCAATAATTGGTGCCATTGC
>DXHP01000071.1 GCA_019113305.1 Candidatus Ignatzschineria merdigallinarum
GTTGTGCATCATTGAAGTATGCCGGGACAGTGATGACGGCTTCAGTGACTTTTTCACCTAAGTATTTTTCAGCAGTTTCTTTCATTTTCATGAGAACACGTGCTGATACTTCTGGTGGTGCCATTTTTTGACCATCTAATACTGAAACCCAAGCATCGCCGTTATCTGCTTTAATAATTGAGAATGGAACGATTTTACTATCTTTTTGTACTTCAGCATCTTCAAAGCGGCGACCGATTAAACGTTTGATCGCGTATAACGTGTTTTTGGGGTTAGTAATTGCTTGGCGTTTAGCAGGTTCACCCGTTAAAACTTCATCTGCTGTATATGCCACAATTGATGGGGTTGTGCGATCGCCTTCTGCGTTCTCGATCACACGAACCTTGTCGCCTTCCATTACGGCAACACATGAGTTAGTTGTACCTAAGTCAATACCAATAATTTTAGCCATTATTAATTTCCTTTAATCTATATTATTTTTTAATAGTGTTTTTTTGCTAGTCATGAACTTATATCGTAAGTAAGTCATTTCTATGTCTGAATACAATATGGGAACAAAAAATCAGACTTCAAGGAAATTGATAAATATTTTTTAAATTAATTTGAAAAGGAGGTGAAATAGGGAAGTAAAAGGGTTATACTCTCGCACCAAAAATATCGCTGCCAACTCTGATGATTGTGGCTCCTTCGAGAATTGCTAGCTCTAAGTCTTGACTCATTCCCATCGAAAGGTCTGTTGCTGTTTTGGGTAATAAACCTTCAGAAATCATCCGATCTCGTAATGTTCTTAAATCTGAAAAGCCTTGGCGAATAATTTTTTCATCGTCAGATTGAATGCCGATGGTCATTAAGCCTTTCACGGTTAACTGTGAGAAAGCCGTTAATTCTTTGAGAAACTCAGGGAGCTCTTCTGGCATAATGCCTTGCTTATTTGGATCTCGGCTACTATTGACTTGAACCATAATCTCTCGTTTTAAGTTGTTATCGAGCGCATACTGGTTGATGCGGCGGGCGATACGAATGCGATCAACACTCTGGATACAGTCGGCAAGTGCCGTTACTTCATTGACCTTATTGCCTTGTAATGAGCCAATGAAATGTGTTTCACGAGGTGTGATTTTTGTGTCTGCTTGAATAATAAAAGGTGATTTTTCAACAAGCTCTTGTGCACGATTTTCTCCAATTAAACCATAACCAAGTGCAATTGCTTCATTGATTATTTCTGGAGATCTTGTTTTGGTAGCTAGGAGAAGCTTAATCTCTTTAGAATCTCTGCCGGCATTCAGTGCCGCTTTTTGTATGCGATGATTAATTTGTTGAATGTTGTGCAATAGTTCGTTAGATGGCATGGGATGAAATCTCCATTGAGGCTGTTTTGTTAAGGCTTATTAAATGTGAGAACCTTTGTACAAAGGGCTGTCATAACTCGTTGTTGGTTACTTAGCCCTTATATTGGTTTAGGAATTGAAGAATGCTAGTACCCTTTTTTAGGATCAATATCGAGGGATTTTAATTTTCGATAAAGGTTCGTTCTTTCCATACCGACTAATTCTGCAAGATTTGCGATATTACCTTCGGATCGTTCATATTGTGCAATGAGATAAGCCCTCTCAAATTGTTCTCGAGCTTCCCTTAAAGGCAGATGCAAAAGGAGATGATCTGTGAGTGCTAGAGGATCATTTTGTTCCATTTTAAGATCATGTTCTAATGTATTGTTAATCTCTTCTAGTGTGACTTCATCATTTTTACCTAGCACAAGCAGACGTTGAATAATGTTTTTTAACGCTAAATTGTTGCCTTTCCAGTGATGGTTGCGAAGTCTATTTTGTGCCGCGATTGAGAAATGACGGTAGGTGAGATGTTTATCTTCTACAAAGTGATGAACATAGTAGCTGATAAGCTCAGGAACATCTTCGGGGTGCTCAGAAAGAGAAGGGATTTCAATGACGACAACATTTATCAAGTGCCATAAACCTTCATGGAAATCACCACTATCGACGAGAGAGTACAGTCCTGGCTGCGCCGAAAATAGATAGCGGATGTTTGAGGTCGTTAGAGATCCTGTTTGTGGGTGAATATAAGATTTGGTTTGAAGTAGATCGTATATCAGGCGTTGTGCTTGATCATCTGCTTGTTCGATATTGCTTAGATAGAGTGTGCCGCCATCAATAGACTGTAATAATTGTGAGCGCTTTTCAGTATTCTCAATGAGCTCTTTTACTTCATTAAGTGTTAAAGAGTTAAAGCTTAACTCTAAAAATGGCGCATTTCTTTGTTGGGAATTTGTATGAATATAACTAGCAATGCCGGCAACTTCGGAGCCAAATGTGTGTATGAGTAAGATATTAGAATCTGACTTTGCCGCTTCTTTGAGTTTTTGGCGAAGGGTATTCATGGTCAAGCTTCTGCCGATGGGTTCAAAAGGTTTGATTGCTAAAGGCTGAATTTTGTCTTGCTGAAATGGGGGCGTGACTTCTTGTGATTCAGCGAGTGTTTTTTCGACGACCAACAGTAGTTTTGCAAGTGTTAGTGGTTTTTCAAGAAAATCAGCAGCACCCAATTTTGTGGCTTCAATCGCATGTTCTAGTGTGCCATGTCCGCTCATCATAATCACAGGGCAGTGCAACTCATTGTTTTCATGCCAAAATTCTAGCAAGGAAATCCCATCAATATCCGGCATCCAAATGTCCAATAAAATGAGATCTGGTTCGCGCTTGGTTTTGAGTGCTTTTGCTTCAGTACCGTTGTAGGCCATTGCAACGTCATAGCCTTCGTCCTGTAAAATATCACTGACAAGGTTACAGATATCTTTTTCATCATCTATGATCAGAATATAGGGTTTATCTTGTAGCATCTCGTTTAATATCTCTTAATTGATGGTGAATGATCTAGCCGATATATTTATTGCTTTTGAACTTCTAGGGAGATGTTTTTATAAGATAGACATCTATTAAAAGAAGGTATGCGCAATAAAAAAGGGAGTTTAGTAACTCCCTTCTTAGTATAACGAAGATTATGAATCTTTTTTAGTAGTTGTCTTCTTTGTTGTCGTTGTTTTTTTCGTTGCTGCTGCTTTCGTTGTTGTAGACTTCGCTGCCGCAGTTTTTGTTGTCGCTTTTTTAGTTGCTGTTTTTTTCGCAGGAGCCTTTTTAGTCGTTGTTGCTTTTTTGGTTGGCTCTTTTTTCTCCGCTGCTTTCTTCGTTGTGGTTTTCTTGGTAGCTGCTTTACGGCGACCTTTTGCCGGTGCTTTTTCTAAGAGCTCTTTACATTGTTCAAGTGTTAATTTTGTAGGGTCTTCATCTTTGGGAACTTTGGCATTTTTAGTGCCATCGGTCACATAAGGTCCAAATCGACCGTTAATGATCTCGATTGTCACATCTCCATCCTGGAAAGAGCCGATAAACTTCGCAGCTTCTGCGGCTTTATGTGCTTCCACAACTTCCATAGCACGCTCAAAGGTCACGCTATAAGGATCATCTTCTTTTAGGGAAACAAATTTTCGCGTACCGTATTGAATATATGGACCAAAACGACCAATATTGGCACGAATATCGTAACCATCTTCGGCAGTTCCTAATACTCTTGGTAGTCTGAAAAGAGCCATTGCCTCGTCAAAAGTAATTGTATCAATGCTTTGTCCCGGCAATAGTGAGGCAAAGCGTGGTTTGTCTTCATCATCTTTATCGCCAATTTGTGCAAATGGTCCATAACGCCCGACTCGAACGGAAACTGGTTTTCCAGATTTAGGATCTTCTCCTAATACTTTAGCTTGAGCAACTTCTGCACGGGTGACGTTCTCTTCAACAAAGTCGCATTGTGCAATAAATGGTGTCCAAAATTCTTGTAGTAGCGGTACTCGCTCACGCTCGCCACTAGCAATTTCATCTAGGTCATCTTCCATTTTTGCCGTAAATTCATAATCGACAATTCGTGTGAATTCAGCGCTGAGGAAACGAGAGACAATTTTGCCCATATCGGTTGGTGTAAAACGACGATTGTCTAAAATGACATATTCACGATTTTGAAGCGTGGAAATGATTGAGGCATAGGTGGATGGTCGTCCAATTCCGAATTCTTCTAATGATTTTACGAGCGAAGCTTCTGTATAACGTGGGGGTGGCTCAGTAAAATGTTGATTGGGATTAATCGCTTGAAGATCAATTTGATCGCCGGCTTGCATCTCTGGCAAGATACGATCCTCTTCTTTTTGCTCGTCTTTTTCATCATCAACATCTTCAAGATAGAGACTCATAAATCCTGGGAAAGCGATGGTTGAACCAGTTACTCTGAATGTATGAAGACCTTTTTCTCCTAAATCGATGGAAGTTGTATCCATGATTGCAGACTTCATCTGTGATGCGATCGCGCGTTTCCAGATAAGTTCATAGAGTCTAAATTGATCTGATGTTAAATGTTCTTTAACAGCTTCAGGGGTTCTAAAAACAGACGTCGGGCGAATAGCCTCATGCGCTTCCTGTGCATTTTTAGCTTTCGTCGTGTATTCACGAGGTGCTTTAGGGAGGTAGTCAGCGCCATGCTTGCTACCAATATATTTGCGGATATCTTCAAGCGCTTCATTTGAAAGCGTGACAGAGTCCGTACGCATATAGGTGATTAAACCAATGGTTTCGCTGCCTAAGTTGATCCCTTCGTAGAGATCTTGAGCGGTACGCATAGTTCTAGATGTACTAAAACGAAGCTTGCGAGAAGCTTCCTGTTGTAAGGTTGAGGTAGTGAATGGTGCCGCAGGATTACGTTTACGTTGTTTTTTCTCAACATTATAAACAGGGATGCTAGCGCCAAATTTCTCTTCTAATGTTTTTTGAACATTTAATGCTGATTTTTCATCAGTGAAAGAGAACTGCTCAACTTTTTCGCCTTTGTATTCTGTTAAACGACCAGAAAAAGTTGACTTCTCTTTTGCCATATCAGCAAAAATTGACCAATACTCTTGAGAAACGAAAGCATTGATTTCATCTTCACGTTCAACAATCATGCGAAGTGCCGGAGATTGAACGCGACCGGCAGAAAGGCCTGGATTGATCTTTTTCCATAAAAGAGGGGAAAGATTAAATCCTACAAGATAGTCTAATGCGGTACGAGCTTGTTGGGCTTCGACTAAATCCATATCAATTTGTCTTGGATTCGCGACAGCATATTCAACAGCGTTTTTAGTAATTTCATTGAAAACAACGCGGGTGATTTTTTTACCTACTAAAGCTCGTTTTTCTTGCAAATATTCAAGAATATGCCAAGAAATTGCTTCACCTTCTCTATCCGGGTCAGTTGCGAGCATTAAGTTTTCAGCGTCTTTTAAGGCTTTTTCAATCGCGGTGAGATGTTTTTTGTTTTGAGGAATGACCTCATATTTCATCGAAAAGTTATCATCAGGATCAACAGATCCTTGTTTGCGGATTAAAGCTCTCACGTGACCAAACGAGGCGAGAACAGTAAAGTTCTTACCAAGATATTTCTCAATGGTTTTGGCTTTTGCGGGGGACTCAACAATAACTAATGATTTGCTCATTTAATTTCTCAATTATTCCTACGATTGTTTATTCTAATTTTATAGTTCAAAGGGACTTGGATTTGCTACAATGTCAAATTCAGTATTTGGAAATGAAGTAGTAGTTTGAGTAATTTGCTTTAAGATTTCAAGCGATCTCTTTAAATTAACATCAAAAAGGTGAATTAATATCACTATGTATTACGAACAAAAAAAATCAAAAAGATCTTTTAAGTGGCTCTATTTAATCCTTATTATTGCTTTTGTTGTATGGGTGATGCTAGATGACACTGATAAGGAAAATGAATCAAATCAGATCATCGAAGTTCAACTTCCAAGATAGGTATATCATTAAAAAGCTTACTTTGAATAGTATTTATAATATATATGTCGAATGAAATGAATAAGCCAGGGAAGAAAGGGGTTGCGAGAATTATTGCGGCTGCCGGATATTCTTGGCGAGGATTAAAAGCTGCGTATCGTAACGAAACAGCTATTCGTCAGGAGTTAATGGCAGGAATTATAGTGATTCCGTGTGCATTTTTCTTTGCAAGTAATGGAGTTGAATTAGCACTGTTACTAGGCAGTGCGCTGTTAATATTTTTAATGGAGTTAGTGAACTCGGCACTTGAAGCTATCGTCGATCGTATTGGTGCGGAGTATCATCCATTATCAGGACAGGCTAAAGATATTGGCTCGGCGTTAGTGATGATCGCAATGTTGATTTGTGTGATTGTTTGGGCTGCGATTATTTTTTACCCGACATAATAATCATAGAAAGCGATTTAGGTTAGATATTATTAGTGGCAGGTTTGATGTTGAAGTTTTAATGGAAATGAATTGTATCAAAACGATGCTAGATTAACGTTGTTAGTTTTTTAATCAATGTTGTCATTGATGTAGTAAATAAAAAATATGAGAAAGATGAGTAAAGATCATCTAAATGAATAGAGTAGAGGCAAATTGTGATTGTATTAGGGATAGAGAGTTCTTGTGATGAAACGGGTGTCGCAATTTATTGTGGTGACAAAGGTTTGTTGGCGCATCAACTTTATTCACAAATTGCTCTCCATGCACAGTATGGTGGTGTTGTACCTGAGTTAGCTTCACGTGATCACATCCGTAAATTGCCGTTGTTAGTAAATGCTGCAGTGGAAGAAGCCGGCATTAATTTTTCAGATTTAGAGGGAATTGCTTTTACGAGAGGACCCGGTTTAATCGGAGCTTTAATGGTTGCCGCAACGTATTCTCAAGGTTTAGGATTGGCGCTTAATATTCCCATTTTAGGCGTGAATCATATGGAAGCGCATTTGATGGCTGTGATGTTAGAAGAGGATAAACCTAGTTATCCTTTTGTGACACTGCTTGTGTCCGGCGGGCATACGCAGTTGGTACTTGTGAAAGCTTTTGGTGATTATGAGTTGTTAGGTGAGAGTCTTGATGATGCGGTCGGTGAAGCGTTTGATAAAACTGCAAAAATAATGGGATTGCCGTATCCAGGTGGGCCTGAACTGGCAAGATTAGCAGAAGCTGGGGATGCTTCCAAATATGAGTTTCCACGACCTATGTTGAATCGCCCAGGATTAGAGTTTAGCTTTAGTGGTATTAAAACGAAGGCATTGTTGACGATCGAAAATTCGGAAAAAGACGATTATCCCGATATTGCTGCAGGTTTTCAAGAGGCATTAATTGATACATTAATTCAAAAGTCTTTAAGAGCGTTGAAGCAGACAGGTGCGACGTCGCTAGTCGTTTCTGGAGGAGTCGGTGCAAATAAGCATCTTCGTGCTGAGTTGAAACGTTTATCTGGTTCTTTGAGCTTTAATGTTTATTTTCCAAGATCTGAGTTTTGTACTGATAATGGTGCGATGGTCGCATATTTGGGGTATGAACGATTATCTCGCGGGGAAGTATCGGAATCAGTGAAACTCAAAGCTCGTTGGCCAATAGATCAGGTATCACAATATTCGGAAAGACAGGGGTAAGTTTATGAGCGATCTCTATTTGAAGCAACGTTGGCATGAGCTATTGCCGCAAGCAAGGTTGGGGGTGAATAGTTCTTTTGATGTACAGAGCTATCGTACTGACTTTCAAAAAGATTTTGATCGCTTAATATTTTCTGCCGCCTTTAGGAGATTGCAAGATAAAACGCAAGTGTTTCCATTGGCGCAAACGGATTATGTTCGTACGCGTTTGACGCACAGTTTGGAGGTCAGTAGTGTGTGCCGGAGTTTCGGCTCAATGCTTGGCGAATATTTAGTTGAAAATAGACGTTTAGAAAATATTACACCAGCAGATCTAGGGGCAATATTAGCCGCAGGAGCCTTAGCGCATGATATTGGTAATCCGCCATTTGGGCATGCTGGGGAAGAGGCTATTAGTCGTTTTTTTAAGCGAAATCCTATTGGTCAGCAAGTGATTGCGAAGATGTCGAGTGCTGAAAAGGCAGACTTTTTGGCATTTGAAGGGAATGCTCAGGCATTTAGAGTTTTAACAAGATTACAAAACTCGGATAATCAAGGTGGCTTACAATTATCATTTCCGGTGCTGGCATCTATCATTAAATATCCTTGTGCCAGTTCCGGTAAGCCAGATGGCGCGAACGTTGCTTTTAAGAAGTTTAACTACTTTCAATCAGAAAAAATGCTTTTTAAAGAAGTTGCTGAAAAGTGTCATTTAGTGCCACATGAATCTATTGAGGGAGCGTGGTATCGACACCCATTAACTTATCTATTAGAAGCTGCAGATGATATCTGCTATCACTTAGTTGATCTTGAAGATGCTTATCGCTTGTCGCTGATTAGTAGTGAAGAAATTACCTATTATTTAGAGGCTGTGATTAAGGCAACGACTAGTTTGCCAGCCAAAAAGTTAGCAAAAATTGGACGGGTTAAAGACAGGGTGGAGTATCTGCGGGCGTTTGCTATCGGTCTTTTAATAGAGCAGACAATGCAAGTTTTTAAAGAAAATGAATTGGCAATTATTGAAGGGAGATTTAGTTCTGGACTGTTAGATCATATTCCTGCGGGACATGTTTTGAAGGAGATTAAAACGTATGCGCAAGAACATGTTTACCATTCTGATACGGTATTAGAAGTTGGTATTGCCGGCTTTAAAGTCTTAGAAACCTTATTAGAGGCATTTGTTGGGGCTGTAGAGTTGGGTGAAAATGGTGGGGCGAGAACTAAAATGCTTTTAAAATTCTTGCCAGATCAGTTTTTTATTGAAAATAGACAGGTAAGTGATGATCCATATACGAGAGTTCAGCAAGTAACGGACTTTGTGTCAGGGATGACGGATCGCTATGCCGTAAAAGTATTCAAAATGATTACAGGGGTTGATTTGCCTGTATAAGTCTTGTTTAATATGCGCTAAACCTCGTGGTCTTGGCGTTTTCGCCTTGATGCTATTATATATTGATAGATATCAAGACACTAATGCTTGATTCTAGTAAGATGAGGGCTCGAGTAACATTAGTATGGGATGCATTTAATATGATGTTTGTTAAATTTTGGGGGAACTATGGGACAAAGTAAAAGTCTTCATGATCATTATGAGTACGGGGTCATCCGTGGACTCGTAATTAGTACTCTGTTTTTCGGAGCGCTAGGATTATCCGCTGGGCTTTGGGCAGCGCTTGAGCTGACTTGGCCTATTTTAAACTTTGACTTGCCAGGACTTTCGTTCGGACGTTTAAGACCTGTTCATACCACGTTAGTAATTTTTGGTATGGGTGGATCGGCGTTAATTGGTACGTCTTTTTATGTTGTACAGAGAACCTGTCAAGTTCGCTTGGCATTTCCAGTGCTTGCATATATCGTGTGGATTGGTTGGACGATCGTATTTACGTTAGTACCAATTAGCTACATGATGGGTTATACGCAAGGTAAAGAGTATGCTGAGTTTGAGTGGATCTTTGACTGGGCTGTAGCAGTACTTTGGTTAACATATTTCTTAGTATATGTGACGACAGTTTTACGTCGTAAGCAAAAACATATCTATGTTGCTAACTGGTTCTATTTAGCATTTATTCTTGCAACAACGCTTCTTCATGTATTTAACAATATTTCTATTCCAGTATTTGGTGCAGAAGGTCTTAAATCATATAACGTATTCAGTGGTATGCAAGATGCGATGGTTCAATGGTGGTATGGTCATAACGCGGTTGGATTTATCTTAACGGTTGCATTCCTTGGAATGATGTACTACTTCGTGCCAAAAGAAGCTGGGCGTCCTGTATACTCGTATCGTCTTTCAATTGTTCACTTCTGGGCATTAACATTCCTTTATATGTGGGCTGGTGCGCACCATTTACATTGGACTTCACTTCCTGACTGGGTTTCATCACTTTCAGCGACATTCTCGATTATTCTTTTGCTCCCATCATGGGGTGGTATGATTAACGGGATTATGACGTTATCGGGTGCATGGGATACGATTCGTACAAATCCAATTATTCGCTTCATGGTAGTTTCATTATCATTCTATGGTATGGCGACATTTGAAGGTCCATTAATGAGTTTACGTTCAGTAAACGCGTTATCACACTATACTGACTGGACGGTAGGTCACGTTCATGCGGGTGCTCTTGGATGGGTTGCAATGATTACATTTGCATCACTCTATCACATGGTTCCACGCGTATTCGGTGGTAAAATCTGGAGCGAGCGTTTAATTTTTGCTCACTTCTGGTTAGCAACAATCGGTATCGTTATCTACATTGTCTCACTTTGGGTTGCGGGTATTGGTCAAGGTATGATGCTCCGTGCATTTAACCCTGAGTATGGAACTTTAGCGTATGAGTTTATTGAAACAGTTAAATTCATGCATACTCCATATATTTTCAGAGCGATTGGTGGTGGCATGTTCTTACTTGGTGCAGTTCTTATGATCTTAAACTTCGTTATGACGATGATCATTGGTACACGTGCTCAAGCGGATAACAATGCGTTAATCCCTGATGCAAAAGCTCATGCATAATAGGAGAAAATTTTAAATGATTAAACATGAACGTTTAGAAAAGAATACCGGGCTATTACTTCTTTTCACATTAGCGGTTATTAGTATCGGTGGATTGATTGAAATTGTTCCACTCTTCTATATTGATGGCTCTATTGAAGAAGTTAAGAAGAATGTGACTGAAGTAAAGCTTGATGAAAATTACAAGCCAGTACTTGATGAAGATGGGAATGCCGTAATGGTGACTCGTGAAGTTGATGCGATTCGTCCTTACACGCCTCTTGAGTTCTTGGGTCGTAATATTTATGTTGCTGAAGGTTGCTATAACTGTCACTCACAACAAATTCGTCCAATGCAAGATGAGTATGAGCGCTATGGTCATTACTCATTAGCAGCAGAGTCTCAATTCGATAAACCATTCCAATGGGGATCTCGTCGTATTGGTCCAGACCTTGCTCGTGTTGGTGGAAAAATGGATAATCAGTGGCATGTCGATCACTTGAAAGATCCAAAAAGCCGCGTTCCAGCATCAATTATGCCGAAATACCCATGGTTAGCAGAAGATGATCTCTATTATGCAGATGTTAAGGATCATTTGAGCGCTGCGCGTATTGCAGGTGTTCCATATTCAAAAACTCAAGAAGAGTATGAAGCGAATATTGAGCGTTTTGGTGTAGATGTTGCGAATATGCTTGTTATTGATCTTGCAGCTCAAAACTTAGAAGCACAAGCTGTTGCAGGAAACTACGATACGAATCCTAGTCGTCTTACAAAAATGGATGCGATTGTTGCTTACCTTCAGGTATTAGGAACAATGGTTGAGTTTAAAGAAGATCAGGGCATTGAATTCAGTGAATTCCGTTAATTAAAAGGAGAATGTGAGATGATGGATTTCTTTATGTGGTTTACAGATTTAGGTAACAGTAAAACATTAGCGGCTGTTATTTTCTTCTCAGTCTTTATCGGAATCATCATCTACACATTTACTGGTAAAGAACTGAAAAAACGTTTTGATGAATATCGATATATTCCATTTATGGATGATGAAGAATTTATTTTTGATCAGAAAAAATCTGCAGAGCAGAAAGATCAAAAAAAGCACGAGCAGAAATAGTGCGTTCTTCATGATCAAAATGACAGAGGAATAAAATAATGAGTGATAACATAAATAAAAATGATTTAGATAATCAAGAAGTAGAAACAACCGGTCATGTGTGGGATGGTGATCTTCAGGAATATAACAACCCTCTCCCGAGATGGTGGCTCTATGCTTTCTATGGAACGATCATTTTCGCAATTGGTTATTGGATTCTTTTCCCAACTTGGCCGCTTCCAAATACGTTTACAAAAGGGGTCTATACAGTTGAGATTGAGCGTCCTGTAGTGCAGCAATCGGGAGATTTGTTGGTTGATGTAGAAGATGCTGATAATGCGGCGATGGAAAAAGTAAAGGTTCATTGGAATACTCGTACTCGATTAGTTAATGAGTTACAGTTTTCTAAAGAAGCAGAATTGCGCCATAAGCACTTCTCTGAGTTAATGGTGAAAACGGAAGAAGAAATCATTAATGATCCTGATATGATTAAGTTTGCTGAAAATGCTGGTAAAACACTATTTGTGGATAACTGCGCAACTTGTCATGGTCCGCAAGCAGAAGGTGTGGTTGGCTTGTATCCGAACTTGAATGATGACAACTGGTTGTGGGGTGGACGCCTTGCTCAGATTGAAGAGACGATTAAGTTAGGTATTAATGGTGAAGACGGTGGTAGACGTAGTAATATGACGGCTGGTAAACTTTCTATGACACCTCAAGAAATTGAAGATGTTGCAAAATACACGCTTTCACTTTCAAATAACTATACGCCAGATGATGCGACATCGCGTGGTGAAGAGTTGTTCTTTGGAAAAGGGGCTTGTTTTACTTGTCACGTAGATTTTACTAAAGATCCTCGTAAAGCGCAGGGTAATCCATTATTGGGGGCACCAAACTTAACGGATCAGATTTGGGAAATCATAGATATTAACTCATTGACGACACCGGAAGAAAAAGTTGCAGCGATTATTCCACAAGTGCGTGATGGAGTGGATGCTAATACAACTAACCGCGTTATGCCACGTTGGGAGTACCGTTTAAGTCCAGAGCAAATTCGTGCGCTTGCTGTCTATGTTCACCAATTAGGTGGTGGTAAAACAGCTGATAGTGAATAAATATGTATTGATAGTTAAACTGCGAACAGTTTAGTTATATAATATTGCAAAAATAATATTGCAAAAAGGCTCTTTAAAAGTCATTTTAAAGGGCTTTTTTTGATTTAGGGCGCATATTGTGATTACTTTATGAGGAATGCTTAAGGTTCTGCATAAAATTAGGTATAATTATGAGCAATAATAATTAGCTCATAAGGGTGTATCTAGTGGCGAAAAATCTATCAGAGCAGAATCAATCAACTCCATCAGGTGGAGAATTATACGCAAAGCGTATCCCTATTTATCCAAGAAGCGTGAAAGGAAAATTTAGAACTTTTAAAAGTTCTATGTTAGCACTCGCATTTTTGGTGTTCTATCTTTTACCATGGGTTCCATGGGATCGTGGCGCCGGTTTACCGGGACAAGCGGTTGTTTTTGATTTGACTGCAAAGACCTTCTATATTTTTAGCTTGCCCGTAGATATTCAAAATATATTTTGGCTTGCTGGGATATTGGCAATCTTTGCATTTTCCCTATTTTTCGTTACGGCATTGTTTGGACGAGTGTTTTGTGGATATTTTTGTTTCCAAACTCTTTGGACTGATGCCTTCATCATGATCGAAGGTTGGGTTCAAGGGAACCGTAACGTTCGTAAGAGATTACATGAAGGTCCATGGACTGGGGAAAAAGTTACTAAAATAGGTCTCACTTGGTTACTTTGGTTAGTAGTTGCTTTTTGGACAGGGTTTACGTTTACATCCTATTGGATGCCAGCTCCAGAATTGATCAAAGTCGTCTTTATTGGTGAAGCTCCATTTGCAGCATATGGAACAATCGCATTTATTACAGCCGCAACATTTATTTCTGCGGGATTCTCAAGAGAGCAAGTTTGTACTTATATGTGCCCATATGCTCGATTCCAAGGGGTAATGTTCGATAGGGATACGCTTGTTGTAACATATGATGAAGCACGTGGTGAACGTGAAAAAGGCCGTGCAAAACCAACTAAAGGTCTTCGTGATCGCGATGAGCGTATTAAGGAAGGTTATGGGGACTGTATTGACTGTGATCTATGTGTACAGGTATGTCCTGCGGGTATTGATATTCGCGAAGGGATTAACTATAAATGTATTACCTGTGGGCTCTGTATTGATGCTTGTCATAATATGATGACAAGTCTTAAATTTCCTACTGGGCTTATTCGTTATGATTCTGAGAATGGTTTGGAAGGGAAAAAGACAAATTACTTCTCTCCTCGTAATATCGGTTATGGTATCGTAATTATCATTGTAGCTTCCATTTTAGGTTGGAGTGTTATGCATCGAGATGTGGCGCACTATATTGTAGAGTCATCTCGTAAACCTGCAACGATTCTGAGCGATGGACGCTTACAAAATACCTATGAGGTTAAATTTAATAACCTCACATTAGATCCACAACAGCTACATGTAGAGGTTGAAAATGAAGGTTATGAGCTTGCAATGCAATTTAATGATATTGTATTGAAACCAGGTGAAAGGGTTGCGCTGAATGCGGGTGTTCGTAAATCGAAGGATGTTGCGTATTCACCGGATGTAACGTTTATTTTAACGGTAACAGATCCTGCGACAGGTGATGTGATCGATATTCAGAAGATGAAAGCGATCTTCCTCAATAAATAAAAGGATTAAGGTAGTGCATTATGAATGAAACAGTCGCAATTATGCTATTAGGCGTAGCTTGTGTATTAGTCGCTTGTTTGGTGCTGCATAAGTTATTTAGATTTACACCGCTGCAAGCTGCGAGTATTACAGCCCTAATGGGCATTGCTGTAGTTGTTCCTTTCTCTATTTTAAGATGGAGAGGGGGGGATGTTTTTACACTCTATATTACGTGTAACTTAATGGCGTCTTTTGCTTATTATTTGATTAGCTCGGGTGGAATGAAAAGCCTTCGAGGAAAAGATGGTAAGCGAATGCATTGGGCGCCTATTACAGTTTTAGGTTTTTTCTTAGTGTTAACCATCCAAAATGGTGCCTTTGTAGTGATGGCAGAAAAAGGACTAATCTTTAAAAGTAATCAGGAAGACTCATTTGTAAGCACGCGTTTTCCTGGTGAGGTTCCGAATGCTTATCAGAAGAAGGAAGCTTATTACAATGCTTATCAGAAACGGCTAGCTGAACAAGAAGCAAGAGGTTGGCAGGTGAAGTTTGGTTTTACAGATAAACCCTATGCGAATCAAGATAACTTCTTTATGGTTGAGTTGTTGGATAAGGACAATACGCCATTAGAAGGCGCAGATATTGTTGCGAAATTTACTCGTTCAGCAGAGCAGGAGTTGAATCGTAGTTATGTTTTAGAGATGTCTGAGCCTGGTGTTTATTCTATTCCAATTAGCTTTGAACGTATTGGACCATGGAATTTAGAGTTAGATATTGAGCGTGGAAATGACACTCATGAGTTAGTAGGGCGAACATTAGTCAATTGTTCTCCGGGAATTGAGTGCGATTTGGAGAGCAAGCTTCGAGTACACTAGGAGAATCATTCTAATAAAAATAAAAAAAGAGCTTAATAGCTCTTTTTTTATTGAGAGTTTGGATCAATACCGAGGAATACTCATTAAAAAACTTGATAAGACTTATAGCTACTTTGATATGGCGGTTATTGGCATTTTGTGATGTAGTGTAGGAAAAGAAAATAAAACTTAGGATTGTGTGAGTAATCGCTGAAATGCTGATAAAATTGCGTAGCGTTAAGACATTATTTAAGATTAAGTTGTCTTATAATAAGTCTGAAATAAATCAATAAGGTGTAGACATTTTTTATGACAAAAGATTTGGATAAGCTTCAATGTTATCACTGTGAGTTGCCTATTTTTGGTAAAGCGCCTTTTACGGCACAGATCCAAGGGAAAGAACAAGCGATGTGTTGTGCTGGATGTCGGGCAGTTGCTGAAATGATCGATCAATCTGGGCTTACAAAATATTATGATTTCCGATCAGAAGCTGCGGAGAGACCAGAAACGGCCTTGAATCTCATTCCCGATGAGTTAAAGCAGCAGATGCATTTTTATGATCATCCGGATGTAGCTGTGCAATTCATCTCAAAAAGAACGGATAAGCAAGGCCTAGAGATATTTGATGCTTATTTGATTATTGATAAAATTACCTGTGCTGCGTGTGTTTGGTTACTTGAAAACACGATTAAACGTTTAAAAGGTGTTGAGCGCTTCGATATTAACTTAACAACACATCGAGCCCATTTAAGCTTTAATCCTGCAGAGATAAAAATTTCTGACATTTTAATCGCGATTTTAAACTTGGGATATCAAGGAACACCTTATGATGAACAAGTAGAACAGAAACGATTGAAGACCGAGTGGCGCTCATTATTAATGGAGTTTGGTATTGCGGCATTATTCTCAATGCAGGTGATGACAATTTCTGTGGCCCTCTATTTTGGTTACTATTCTGGTGATATGACGGATAGTTCTTATCAGTTACTTCGTTGGTTTAGTTTGTTTGCCACGATTCCTTGTGCGACTTATTCAAGTCGGAGTTTTTACAAATCTGCGTATTATGATTTAAAAAATAGACACTTAACGATGAATGTCAATATCTCAATTGCCGTAATTGCAGGTACTTTATGGAGTGCCTATAACACGGTTATGGGAATTGGTGAGACCTATTACGAAGGTGTCACAATGTTTGTCTTTTTATTATTAGGCGCAAGAGTATTAGAAACGAGTGCACGACATAAATCATTATTAATTTCTGATGATATTTTAAAATTAAAGCCTAATTTTGCTGAGAGATTGAATGTTGATGGAACCGTAGAGTTGGTAGCCACCAATCGTTTAGCGGTTGATGATATTTTGATGATTAAACCAGGTGAAAGTATTCCGGTGGATGGTGTTTTATTAGATTCATTAGCGATGGTGGATGAGTCATTATTATCCGGTGAAAGCTTACCGCTTGAAAAGCATCAAGGAGATCACTTAATTGGGGGTTCTGTGAATTATGAGCAACCATTAAAAATGCGCGTGACAACGGTTGGTGCAGAAACAGTATTATCGCAAATGTCACGTTTGATTGATCGTTCCATGAGTGAAAAACCTAAAATCGCGATGCTTGCCGATATTATTTCAACCTATTTTGTGATTGGATTATTGATTGCCTGTGCCGGCACATTTATTGCTTGGTATTTTATTGATGGCTTATCACAAGCATTTGCGGTGACATTGGCGGTTTTAGTGGTTTCTTGTCCATGTGCCTTAGCTTTGGCAACACCTTCGGCGTTAAGTGCCGGCAATCAGGCAATTATTGAAAAGGGGCTGATTGCCACAAGAGCTGGAGCACTGGAGACTTTAGGAAAGGTGACAGATATTGTTTTTGATAAAACAGGAACCTTAACAGAAGGGCGATTGACGGTTGAAAAAATATATCGTTTTACAGATCAAAGCGAATATGAATTAATGCAGATCGCGGCAACATTAGAAGCAACGTCCAGTCATCCCATTGCTTTTGGGTTTAACGAATGGGTTTACCAAGAGCAAGCATCCTTATTGCCTGTTATAGATATTGAAAATATTGTAGGACGAGGGATAACCGGTAAGATAAATGATATCGAATATAAAATTGGTCGTTTAGATTGGTTCAATTCGGGAGATTTGAAAATTGAGTTTGATTCAGGGCTTTGGGTTGGATTGGGTGTTGGCAATCAACTAATTGCGGCATTTTCGTTATTAGATACCTTGAAAGATGATACAGAATCTGTTATCGCTTATTTGAAATCTCAAGGTTATGTTTTACATATTTTAAGCGGAGATCGTCAAGAAACTGTCGATCAATTTAATCAGACATTGCAGATTGAAGATGCGAAAGGTGATTTATTACCCAAAGATAAACTGCAGTATGTGGAGAGGCTACAAGAGAATGGGGCAATTGTTGCGATGCTCGGCGATGGAATTAATGATGGCCCTGTTTTAGCAAAAGCAGATGTATCGATAGCCATTGGGCAAGGAGCGCTTTTAGCGCAATCAACGGCCGATATGATTTTAATGAGTAAGAATCATTTAGAGCCATTAGTAGAAGGGTTAAAAATTGCGAAAAGAACCGATAAAATTATTACGCAAAACCTTTTCTGGGCGTTATTATATAATATCGTTGCAATACCATGTGCGATGACAGGATTTGTCTTACCGTGGATGGCAGCATTAGGAATGAGTTTAAGCTCATTAATCGTGGTTGGAAACACGTTACGAATTAGGGAGGGTCGATCAGAATCATGAGTCCGCTATTTATATTACTACCATTAACATTGGTAGGGATGATCGCGGCAGGATACGCCTTTATTTGGGCGGTTCGCTCAGATCAGTTTGATGATATGGAAGGTCCTGCACATCAGATATTATTTGATGAAGATGTTCGTCCCTTAGAAGAACAGACAGTAGAGAAATCTGTAGAACAAGTGTCCTCTTTAGAAGAAGACCAGAGTATTCCAAAAGAAAGGTTAAAAAATGAAGATAGATCATAAAACAGTAGAGTGGTTGGCATTTTTATCACATCTACGTATTGATGATGCAAAATTAGAGAGCCAAAAAATGAGGCTTGAAGATATGGCGGAAGTAATCCGCGGTATTAAAGATGTCAATACCGAGGGCATTACGCCGATGACAAATCCTTTTGATGCAACACTCACATTGCGAGCGGATGTTGTGACGGTTACAAATGAGCGAGATGAGCTTCAAAAATTGTCACAAAGTGTTGAAGATGGCTTATATCTTGTTCCTCAGGTTATTGAATAAAAGAGTATTATTATGCATAAACAGACTATCTCGGAACTTCGTACTCAATTAGAAAAGGGTGAAGTTTCAGCATTAGAAGTGGAAGAGTATTTTCAAGCACGTATTGAGAAATATGATTCGCAGTTAAATAGCTTTATTACCACAACATTTGATGAGGCGAAAATCGCTGCTAAAAATGCTGATAATGCTATTAAATCCGGCAATAGCTCTCTCTTAACGGGGATCCCAATTGCCCATAAAGATTTAGTATCTACAAAAGGGACATTAACAACGGCTGCATCAAAAATGCTCAGTAATTATGTGCCACCATTTGATGCGACAATTGTTGATAATTTACGTCAGCAGGGCGTTGTTTCACTGGGTAAAGTGAATATGGATGAGTTTGCGATGGGTTCTACTGGCGCAACAAGTTTTTATGGAATTACCAATAATCCATGGAATGCTGATCATGTGGCTGGTGGATCATCCAGTGGTTCGGCGGCAGCTGTTGCTGCGGGATTAGTTATGGCAACAACGGGCTCTGATACAGGCGGCTCTATTCGTCAGCCTGCAAGTTTCTGTGGTGTTACAGGAATTAAACCTACGTATGGACGAGTGTCTCGTTATGGTTTAATTGCGTTTGCTTCTTCACTGGATCAAGGTGGTGTTTTAGCGAAAACAGCTGAAGATTGTGCGATTGTTCTTGAAGGAATGGCAGGATTTGATGAAAAAGATCCAACATCTGCGGATCGTTCTTTACCCGCATTTTCAAAAGAATTGGGGCAGTCGTTAAAAGGTACTAAAATGGCGCTGCCAAGAGACTTTTTTGCCGGTGATATTGACGCAGAAACGGCAAAAGCAATCGATGAGACTTTAGCTATTTATCGTCAGTTAGGCGTTGAAATGGTTGAGGTCGATCTTAAATATCATGAACTTGTAACACCGGTTTATTATGTTATTGCGCCAGCGGAAGCGGCGAGTAACTTATCTCGTTTTGATGGGATCCGTTTTGGATATCGTGCGGAAAATGCACAAAATCTCGAAGATCTTTACTATCGTACTAGAACAGAAGGCTTTGGTGAGGAAGTAAAGAGTCGTATTTTAATGGGAACCTATGCAACAACAGATGTTCTCTATCAAGATTTCTTTATTAAGAGCCAACAGATTCGACGTTTAATTACGAATGAATATAATGAAATTCTGAAAGATGTGGATTTTATTGCAGGTCCAACAGTGGCAGGTCCGGCATTTAATAAGAATCATCAAGCATCCAGTATTCAAAACTCTCTTTTTGATGCTAACTTAATTGGTGCAAACTTAGCAGGATTGCCGGCCTTGAGTCATCAGATGGGAATGAGTAATGGAATGCCTGTAGGTTTTCATTTAATTGGCCGTGCTTTTGATGAAGCAAAATTATTAGCGGCAGCTCATCAATATCAACAAAATAGCGATTGGCATACAAAATTTCCGGCGAATTTTGATTAAATTTAAAACGCCATGGTTTTGAACGATATATGACAATTTTATTTTAAAGAATACAAAGGAATAGAGATGAGTTGGGAAATTGTAATTGGACTAGAAGTTCATACTCAGTTAACGACAAAAACAAAGTTGTTTTCAGGAACAAGTACATTATATGGTCAGGCACCTAATACACAGGCAGGAATATTTGATCTTGCTTTACCTGGGGTTTTACCACGTTTAAATGATGGTGTGATTGATAAGGCGATTCGTCTTGCAATTGCAACCAATTCAAAAGTTCAGCAAAAAACGATTTTTGAGCGTAAGCATTACTTCTATCCAGATTTACCAAAAGGCTATCAAACAAGTCAATTAGATGCGCCGATTGTCTATGATGGCCATTTGATGATTGAGACAGAGAATGGACCAAAGAAAATTCGTGTTAACCGTGCTCATCTTGAAGAAGATGCCGGCGGTTCGCGCCATGGTGCTGTGCCGGGAATGACGGGAATTGATCTGAATCGTGCGGGTACACCGTTATTAGAAATAGTTTCAGAACCAGACTTAAGTTCAGCAAGTGAAGCAATTAGTTATCTTCGTCAGTTACATCAAATTGTGACTTGGTTAGATATTAGTGATGGCAATATGCAGGAAGGTTCTTTCCGTTGTGATGCAAACGTTTCCATTAGAAAACCTGGTGAACCGCTTGGTACACGTACAGAGCTCAAAAATATCAACTCCTTCAGATTTATTGAGCAAGCGATTAACTACGAAGTCGCGCGCCAAATTAAAGTCTTAGAATCAGGTGGCACGATTACTCAAGAAACAAGACTTTATGATTCAGATAAAAATGAAACGCGTTCGATGCGTGCTAAAGAGGAAGCAAACGATTATCGTTATTTCCATGATCCTGATCTTCTTCCTATTATTATTAGTGATGAGCGAATTGATGCTGTGAAGGCGGCTTTCCCACTAATGCCAGAAGAGCTAAAAGCTGAATTAATGGCGAAGCATGATCTTTCAGAGTATGATGCCGGCGTGTTAGTACAATCGAGAGCGATGGCGGATTATTTTGCTGCGCTATTAGTTTGTAAAGCAGATGCTAAAATGGCAGTCAACTGGCTATTAGGCGATGTTTCTGCCTATTTAAATGAGCAAGATCTTGAGATTGGTCAGCTAAGTATTTCTGCTGAAAGGTTAGCGGGATTATTAAATCGCATTCAAGATAAAACAATCTCGAATAATATTGCGAAAAAAGTTTTTGGTTTAATGGTGGATTCTGATAAAAGTGCAGATGAAATTATTGATGCTGAAGGCTTGAAGCAAGTCACGGATACTAGCGCGATTGAAGGTTGGGTTGATGATGTGATTGCGAAAAACCCAAAACAAGTTGAGCAATTTAAATCTGGACAGACGAAGATTTTAGGCTTTTTTGTCGGACAAGTAATGAAATTGAGTCAGGGTAAGGCTGATCCTGCCATGATTAATCAATTAATTGCTGATAAGTTGAAGTAAGTCTTTTAATTTTATTATTAAGAGGATGATTTAAAATGTTTAGATCATCTTTAAAAATAAGAAGAAGCTAGTTATTTTTATAACTGGCTTTTTTTAATTGGTAAATATAGGTTATGAGCGCGGATTTATTTGAGGGAGTGTCTGCTTAATAGAAAATGGATATTTTAATATAATATTTTGTTCAGAGTTTGATTTATTAATATGAATGAGGAATAAAATAGCCTGATATATAAATCATTTATATTTAGTTGGTAATTTAAGTGTTGATTTAATTTTGTAAATGTTTATATTTTATTAGCGAATAAAATAGCAAAGACGCTTGGGGATGAGAGTATCCAATAGCATTAGATAGACAAGGAATAAAGTGTAAATATATGTAAATTTTGATATAATTTTAACTATAAAATTAACAGTTTTGAGCAAATGATTAAGAAGCAGCTTAAAGCTTAGGGAATAAAGGAGGCAAACTATGATTCCCATAGAAAGGCACGAGGCAATTTTATCGGTAGTTGCTGAGAAAGGAATTGCGACGATTAATGAATTAATAGAGTTGCTAGATGTATCGCATATGACAATTCGTAGAGATTTGCAAAAGCTTGAAAAACAAGGGAAAGTAATTACAGTATCGGGCGGGGTTAAAGCTGCTGATAGACTGTCTAACGAGTTGTCGCATAAAGTTAGAGATACCTCTAATGAGGAAGCAAAGCGTTTGATTGGATTTTTAGCCGCAAATGAAATTCCTCGTAATAGTTGTGTTTTTTTAGATTCAGGTACGACGACGTTAGCTATTGCACGCCAAATTAAAGATCGTGAAGATTTAACGATTATTACCAATGATTTCATCATTATGTTTTATCTTATCGAAAATGGTCGTGGAAAACTGATTCATACAGGTGGTACTGTGTGCCCGCATACCAATTGTAGCGTTGGTGAAAGTGCGGCGCGTGGTGTAGAAAACTACCTTATTGATATTGCGTTTGTTTCAGCACCATCGTGGGGGATGAAAGGGATCTCTTTACCGACGGAAGAGCGGGTTCCCATTAAAAAAATATTACCGGAAGTTTCTAAACGACTTGTTTTAGTTGCTGATAATAGTAAATATGGGGCTGTTGCTACGTATTTAGCTTTACCATTAAGTGCTTTTGATACTATTATCACGGATACTCAATTACCAGCGGATATTAATACATTGCTTTATAATCGGGATATTACCTTAATTACGCCAGAAGTTGGATTTTAAGGTTGTAGCCACCAATAATGTGTTTTATCGGCATAATTTTTAATGCGAAGTTCTGAAAAGGGCTTCGCATTTTTCATTGTGATGGAGAGATGGATCGTTCCATAATAACTATTGTGGTATTGAATATGATCTTTTTTATTAAAATTCAGGAGATGATCTTTAGCCGTCTCTTTTGTTGAGAAGAGAATGACTTGTGAAGCTTTAGTATTTGTAAAATAGTCATGTGAAAATGCTCGTCTACCTTGATTAGGATAGAGCCATATTTCTTGCGTCATAGATTTAGAGTTTTCATCGTCTTTGAGCTTTTCGAGATAGTTCTGCCATTCCATTGCGGTAATATCAGAGATCAAATGGAGTCGAATATGATCAAAGAGAACCACTTGAAAGGCGCAGCTACTCTGAATCGTTGAGATCGGTGTGATAGAAATATTTTGTGATTGATATTGATAATCGGAACAGGGAATGGATGATTCGATTAACCATGTTAAGTCTGAATGAGCAATAATTGGGGTTTGAGGATATTGAGTTCGAATGGTTCTAGAACCACCAATATGCTGTTGATTCTTTAAACTTAAAAATATTTGATCAAGTTTAGAGATACCAAGATGGCGTAATGTTGGAAGAATGACTTGTTTTCCGGCATCAAAACGCATAAACCGATTGCCGGTATCAAAGAGAAAGGCAATGTCTTGAGAATGGAATAGTAATGATAATCCTTCCCCCACAGGCAATAGGTAGAGATTAATCGTGGGATTTTTTGTTGATTTGTTCGCGATTTGTACAGATATTACGGTGAAAAATGTGGCAAATAGAATGAGAATGCAAAGGTTCTTGGAAGAGTAGAAGATCTTATTTAGATTATAAAAAGGTAATAAGTTTTTAAATATTGTTATTACTTGGTATTTCGATAAGATCCTTCTTCTAGGAAAAAGATATAAGATTAGTAATGTACTAAAAGTAAAGACCACGGCACTGATCAGTGGTAGTTTTGACGTTAAAATTGATGCATAAGGTATTTGGGCGCTTAAATTAATGCTTTTTGCTAAAACGTAGACTCCTTGATTTGCAAGAGTCATAAAGAATGTTGCGAACGGAGGATAGATAAATAATAAGAGGGTACCTATCAATAACGCCGGCATGATGACAATCGAAGTCCATGGAATAGTGAACAAATTGGTCAGTGGGCTAATTATAGAGATCTCTCCAAAGAAGCTTGCCGTAAGGGGAATTAATAACATTGATATGGTTAATTGTGTGAGAAATATCACTTTTAATGGCGATGTAAAGATCTTCGCTGATAATATTAGAATGATGACTGCTATAAAGGAGAGCCAAAACCCAGGTTGTAAAACGGAGAGAGGGTTGAGTGTGAGAATCACTAAAAGAGCGACACTAATACCTTGTAAACTTAAAATCGGTCGATTAATAAGTAGGGCGATCATTGCTAATGAAAACATGATAGCAGCTCGCATCGTTGGTAAACTTAAACCGGCAAGAATAGCATAGCTCCAGGCAACGATAATCGATAATAGCGCAGCAATTTTATAGGGAGAAATTTTTCTAATCCCTATCAATCCGCCTAAAACACGAAAAATTATAAAGGCATAAAAAGCCGTGAGTGATAGATGTAGTCCAGAAATAGAGACTAAATGAATAGTGCCGGTTTTACGTAGGTTATTCCAATCTTCAGTTGCTAAGTATTTTGTAATTCCGACAGATAGTGCACTTAAGTAATGACCAAATGAATAGTCTTGGATAAAGTCATGGGCAATTTTTTGGCGAGTACGATGAATTATCGATTCAGAAGCTATTTTAACGGGAATATTATTAAATTTCCCATAGCCGATCTCCTTTCTAGCTAGGGCTTGTAATATGCGTTGTCGGTCGCCGGGGATATTACGAAAATATCGTGCTCGTAATGTGATAATTGCTTGGTATATTTCGCCTTCTACAAAGTCTTGTTTAATTTTCTTGTCGATATTAAATATTTGTACAGAGCTCTGTTTTAATGATTGGTTGAATGTTGCTTGCGTAATGTTTTTTGTGAGCGGTGTATCTGTGATAGAGGTGGCAGAGATGATTTTAATCGTTGTGCTTGAGGGATAATGATTACGTTCAATCGTAAATACCGCATTGATTGTCATGGGCAGGTTAAGTGATATTGTTTGATAAGCTTGTAGTGCCGGAATATAGAGAAATACGCTCCACAGAATGCCGATGAGGGAAAAACTAAAAATAGTTGTATAAAAGCCCCATTGTTTTGTTGCACAGTAAATTATGCAACCAGTGAAGAATAAGCCAAAAATAGAAGTGATCGCTATTGTTTCGGTGAGGTTAAAAGGAGAGTTAATCAACCATAGTGTTTCGAGGAGAAAGGCGAATGCAATGGTGATCATGAAATAGATCGCAGATAAAAGGTGTGAAAAGAGCGATGAAATAAATGGTTATCAAATGGCAGATTCATGGTGAAATTGTTCAAGGTGTAATAGAGATGTTTTAAGACAATGAAATGTCATAAATTTAGTGAATAGAAAGAGATATTGGGAAGCGCGAAGATCTACAAATTTGATATAGTCTGTATTTGCTTTGTGCCTGATCTGATTCGATTTAATTGTGGGAGAAAGAGTGAACTTATTAACGAAACCGCAGAAAAAATGGCTTCGAGAGAAATGTCCTTGTCAAAGTAGTGAAAATTATCAAAACTGCTGTTATCCTATTCACGAAGGGCAACCCCCAGTTACGGCTGAAATTTTGATGCGATCACGATTTTCAGCATTTGCACTAGAGAATTTCGAATATCTCATTGCAAGTTGGCACAGCACCACAAGGCCACCCGAAATCTTAAAAGAAGATCCTCCTCTACAATGGATTTATTTAAAAATAATAAAGACCGAGGTAGAAAATGAACGTGGTGAAAGTTTTGTGACTTTCGAAGCGCGTTACCGCGAGAATGGTAAAGCGGGGAAGTTTATTGAAAAAAGTCGATTTATTAAAGAAGACGGACTTTTAAAGTATCTTGATGGAGAGTTTTTAGATGCGCCATCAGCATAATATTCAGTTTTAAGCAACGGATCTTTTCGATGACAGAATCAATTTCCCTAGAGACTATTTTCGCGTGTATATTGAAAATGTAGCGTTGTTTTCTTGATTGAGAGAGTTAGTCAGGAAAGATGATAAATGAAAAATTAAATTGAGCAGAGCAGATGAAGGATGGTAGAAAAATGTACCATTATGATTTCACTGCGTCTATATGGAGCATAGAGGGAAAAACATGGTTCAGGATCCAAAGTATCGATCACATACATCAACACAAGGGCGTAATATGGCCGGAGCGCGCTCTTTATGGCGTGCGACAGGAATGACGGATGAGGATTTTAAAAAGCCTATTATTGCGGTGGCAAACTCATTCACACAATTTGTACCAGGTCATGTTCATCTCAAGGATCTAGGGCAAATGGTCGCACGTGAGATTGAGGCCGCCGGTGGTGTTGCTAAAGAGTTTAATACCATTGCCGTAGATGATGGAATTGCGATGGGGCACGATGGCATGCTCTATTCATTGCCTAGCCGTGATCTTATTGCGGACTCTGTTGAGTACATGGTCAATGCCCATTGTGCTGATGCTTTAATTTGTATCTCTAACTGCGATAAAATTACGCCCGGAATGTTAATGGCGGCATTACGTTTGAATATTCCTACGATTTTTGTGTCAGGTGGTCCTATGGAAGCCGGTAAGGTGACTTGGGATGGCGTTGATATGAAGCTGGATCTTGTTGACGCAATGGTAATAGCAGCAAGTGATGATGCGGAAGATGCGAAAGTCTCGGCAATTGAAAGTGCGGCATGTCCAACGTGTGGTTCATGTTCAGGGATGTTTACAGCAAACTCTATGAACTGTTTAACAGAAGCTTTAGGATTGGCGCTTCCAGGGAATGGGTCATTATTGGCAACACATGCACGCCGTAAAGAGCTCTTCTTAGAAGCAGCTAGAACGATTGTAAAGATCACAAAAGATCATTATGAAAATGGTAATCAAGCGGTTCTTCCTCGAAATATTGTGACTTTTAAAGCATTTGAAAATGCGATGATGCTGGATATCGCAATGGGTGGTTCTTCAAATACCGTTCTACATTTATTAGCAGCGGCGCATGAAGCTGGCGTTGATTTTACGATGCAAGATATTGATCGTTTATCACGTCAAGTTCCGCATTTATCGAAAGTATCTCCTTCAACAAGCCTATATCACATGGAAGATGTGCATCGTGCCGGCGGAATTTATGGGATTTTAGGCGAGCTAGATCGTATCGGCATTTTACATACAGATCAGCCTACTGTTTTAAATGAGACTTTGAAAGAAGGACTAGATGAGTGGGATATTGTGCGTTCGACCAAGCATCATGATTTCTTTAAAGCGGCGCCAGGTGGTGTTCGTACAACAGAAGCTTTTTCACAAAATCGGCACTTTGATGAATTGGATTCAGATCGTGAAAATGGTTGTATCCGTAATATCGAGCATGCTTATAGTCAAGATGGGGGAATTGCGATTCTTTACGGCAATTTAGCGGAAGATGGCTGTATTGTAAAAACGGCCGGCGTTGATGAATCGATTTTAAGATTTGTAGGTAAAGCAAGAGTTTATGAAAGTCAGGATAGTGCTGTTGCCGGTATTTTAGGGGATGAAGTAAAACCTTGGGAAGTGGTGATTATTCGTTATGAAGGACCAAAAGGCGGGCCTGGAATGCAGGAGATGCTCTATCCAACGTCTTACCTTAAAAGTAAGAAAATTGATGCGCAATGCGCATTATTAACCGATGGGCGTTTTTCTGGGGGAACTTCAGGATTATCGATTGGTCACGTTTCACCAGAAGCAGCAGATGGTGGTTTGATCGGTGTTGTTGAAAATGGGGATGAAATCATCATTGATATTCCGAATCGTTCGATAGAACTGAAAGTTGATGATGCCGTGCTTGCGGATCGTTTAGAAGCACAACGTGCAAAAGGTTTTGTGCCAGCAAAGCCGCGTCCACGTAAGATTTCTAACGCGTTAAAAGTGTATGGCGCATTAGCAACCTCAGCGGCATTTGGTGCGGTTCGTGATGTTTCTCGTTTAGAGAAATTGAAGTAGGTTTGAAAATAATTGATTAAACATTAACTGATGATTAAAAATTAGCCTGATCTAAGGTTGTTTTTTATAAAAAATCGGATAGAATTACTTTTCTATTCCTCGATAGCTCAGTTGGTAGTAGCACTTGACTGTTAATCAAGGGGTCCCTGGTTCGAGCCCAGGTCGAGGAGCCAGAATAGAAAGCCTAAGTTCATACGAACTTAGGCTTCTTTATTGGATTGGTGGGCGGATATGGGCTGTGATTGGTAAACTATCTATCATACCATCGGTTTTAAGCGCCTGAGCGAATGCTTTCTTGTAAAATTTTTTAAAGTGAATTCATGATTGAGAAGATTATTCGCACGTTTTGATTAATCGTATGCCGGCAGTAGTAGGAACTATTGGTGTTATCGAAATGATAATGACAGTATTCCCATGAGGGAAATAGTGTTGGATGAAGATTATGCTGTAGTAGACTTGCGTTATTCAAAAAATCAGATAAAATTGTTTCTCTATTCCTCGATAGCTCAGTTGGTAGTAGCACTTGACTGTTAATCAAGGGGTCCCTGGTTC
>DXHP01000072.1 GCA_019113305.1 Candidatus Ignatzschineria merdigallinarum
AAGATATCGGATCCTTATTGTCAATAAATCGGTAAAATGGCGGATGAATATTCGTGAGCTATTTTAGCATAAATCTTCGTACAGCCCCTTATTCTAACAAAAGCCGGAATGAATAAAAACCTTTACGCCGCACTGGATGTAAAGGTTTTTTAGATTGATTTAAGTTCGATGATTTTCGAAAGAAGTTCTTAGTGAGTTAGATTACTTTCACTATCTCCTTCATCGATAACATCGTTTCCATCTTCCTTGCTTACCGGCGCCGGGATGAGATCATCACGTTTTAATCCTAAGACAAAAGCACCTGCCGCCGCAATGAAGATTGAGGAGTATGTTGCAACAACAATACCGATTAACATAATGAGTGAGAATGAGTGAATCACTTGACCGCCGAAAATATAGAGTGCAAGCACCGCTAAGAAGGTCGTTAGTGATGTCATGATCGTTCTCGATAACGTTTGGTTGATCGATGCGTTGATAATCTGTTTTGGCGTACTTGTGCGATCTAATCTAAAGTTCTCGCGAATACGGTCAAGGATAACAACGGTATCATTCACCGAGTAACCGATTACCGCAAGGATTGCCGCAAGAGATGTGAGGTCAAACTCAAGTCCTAAGACAGAGAAGGCGGCAACGACAAACAATCCATCATGTACCGTTGATAAAATCGTTCCCATGGCAAGTTTCCATTCGAATCTAAACCAGATGTAGACAAGAATAAGGAAGATTGCTAGCGCAGATGCCATTACACCATCTGAGACTAATTCGCTTCCTACTTTTGCGCCGATGTAGTCGATTTTTTTGATCGTCATGGCGTTATCAGGAAGGTTTAGTGCAGTGGTTAATGCATCTGTTACTGTGGTTGATTCTTCAAGATCTTCCGTTGTTGGGATGTTGATAAGGACATTTCGAGCAGAGCCAAAATGCTGTGCAACTACCGATTCAAATCCTTCAGCTTCTAATCTTTCACGAACAACATCAATATCGACAGGTTGTTGGTAAACGGCTTCAATTTCTGTACCGCCTGTGAAGTCGAGACCAAGTTTAAAGCCTTTAGTCACAGAAATACCAATCGCAAGCACACAAACTACAACACAAGCGCCAATCCAGAACTTCGCATATTTCATGAAGTTGTAGGTTGTTTCACCTGAGAATATTTTGAGGCGCTCACGTCCACCGACTGAAAGTTTTTTCACAGTGCGGCGACCACCGTAGATTAAGTTAATAATCGCACGGTTAAAATAAACGGCTGTAAATACTGAAGTAATAATCCCAACAGAGAGGGTTACCGCAAAGCCTTTGATAGGGCCTGATCCGATAAAGAAGAGGGCTACAGCGGAGAAAAGGCTCGTTAAGTTCGCATCCATGATCGTACCAAATGCTTTGCCAAAACCATTGTTGATCGCTTGTTGCGGAGTGCTGCCTTTGCGTAAATCTTCTCGAATACGTTCATTAATCAGGACGTTGGCGTCAACACTCATTCCAAGAGAGAGGACAATACCGGCGATTCCTGGAAGTGTTAAAGTTGCTTGTAAGAGTGATAAAACGGCTAATACTAATACGAGGTTTGCAAGGAGGGCGACGTTTGCCACCATACCAAATCCGCGGTAACGGAAGACCATGAAGACCATGACCATCAATAAACCATAAACCGCCGCGTCTACACCGCGTTGAACGTTCTCTTTACCGGCGCTTGGTCCAATCGTCTTTTCTTCAATAATGTGAATAGGTGCCGCAAGTGCGCCTGAGCTTAAAGTAATTGCAAGATTATTTGCTTCTTGTAAGGAGTTAATGCCGGAAATGGAGAAGTTTGAAAAGAGTTGTTGTTGGATTGTTGCAACGTTAGCAATCTCTTCTGTGGTAATACTTTTACGAATTTCATTACCATCTTTATCAAAGGTTGTTTGGAGTTTGTTTTCGATGAAAACGGTCGCCATTGGTTTTTTAACGTTAGCTTTAGTACCTTCGGCAAAACGATCAGCGCCTTTTGAGTCAAGCGTGATATAAACTTCCGGAAGGTTCGTTTCGGGGTTTAATCCTGCAGTAGCTTTAACGATTGATTCACCAGTAAGGATGACTTGACGTTTTAAGAGATAAGGAACACCATCCCGAGTTTGATAGAGTTTTGTGCCAAGTGGTGCGCGACCTGATTCAAGCGCACGATGTGCTTCTGTTGCTGAGCGATCATCGACGATACGAAATTCAAGTGTTGCGGTCGTTCCCAAAATTTCTTTGGCACGAGTCGTATCTTGAATCCCCGGGAGTTGAACAACAATTCGGTCTAAGCCTTGTTGTTGGATGATAGGTTCCGCAACGCCGAGCTCATTCACACGATTACGAAGTGTTGCGATATTTTGAACAACGGCACTTGCTTTACGTTCATTAATCTCTTTATTGCTGATATTTGCCGTTACACGATTACCGGAGCTATCGAAACTGAGCTCCATGAATGATTGATTGCTAGAAAGGAGTTGTCTTGCACGGTTTGCTTCATTCGCGTTGGCAAATGATGCTGTGATCGTTTGAGAATCTGTGACTTCAATGAGCGGCGTTAACCCCTTATCTGTAAGGTTTGAACGAATGCTTTCGGCATAAGTATTGGTGAGCTGATTAATCAGTCCATCCATGTCGATTTCAAGCAAAAAGTGAACACCACCACGAAGGTCGAGTCCAAGATACATTGGTTGTAACCCAAGTCCAGATAACCAGTTTGGCATATCTGGCGCTAGATTAAGCGCTGTAAGGTATTGATCTTGTAATACACCATCAAGAAGATCTTTCGCTTTTAACTGCTCTTCAGTATCTTTGAAGCGAATAAGGAGTTGATCGTCTGATTCTTCGATACGTTTAACATCAAAGTTGTTCTTCTTCAGAACTGAATCAACTTCTTCAATTAAGGCTTGGTTGATTTGTGTATCTCTTGTAGGGGAGATCTGAATGGATGGATCTTCACCAAAAAGGTTTGGAAGAGCCAAGATCGTACAGAGAACAATGACCCCAAAAATCAGAATGTTTTTCCAAAGTGGATAGCGATTTAGCATAGTTACTGGGTTACTTTTTATCTAAGTGAATCAAATATACCGGCACCTCTAACAAGAGGTCCGGCATCCAGAAAGCAGTGCTAATGCGAGATTAGTCTGCTTTTTCTGCTTTTTCAGGAGTCGCATCAATTTTCTCTTTGTAAGTACCTTTTGGTAAAAGAGAGTTGATCGCTTGACGTTGTGCTTTGATAACAACATTAGGAGCGATTTCTGCACTCACATAGTTTTCATCTAATGCTCTAATTCTTGCCACAAAACCTGAGCTTAAAAGAATTTCATCGCCAACTTTAAGTGAGCCGATAAGATCACGATGTGCTTTTGCTCTTTTTTGTTGTGGGCGAATCATTAAGAAATACATTACAACGAACATACCACCAAAAAGAATTAAGGTAGGAACGATGCTTTGTTGTTCTTGTTGTGCGAACGCTGGTGAAACTAATAAGGCAGATAAAGCAAACATTAAACGCTTCATAAATGCTCCCATAAAAATTAAGTTAAAAAATTGAATTAATAGCCGATCATTCTAGCATTATATTTTTGACGATACCTAAAAGTTCCGATCTTTCCGATGAATAGGGATAGAATTGATGGGTTTCGAGATTTGGATAATCACCTTGTGTGAATGAAGATCAAAAGAGTTTCTCGTTTTAGGTAATGCTACATAGGAAAATAAGGCTAATGATTTTCAATTTCAAGAGAGAAGACTTGATATTAATCATTTCACGGTAAAATTACATAGGAATGACAATAAAGGAAGATTTGTAAAAATAGTTCTATCTCTTATTTTTGAGAACAATAAGTTCTAAAATCAGCGTCGGGATTGATGATTGTTGGGCTGTTGTTCAGACAGATAATCTATCGTGGAGTTGATAGTGAACTTAGCTTTAAATTATTGAGTTAAATGAAATTTTAAGGGCTTATTACAATTGAAGTCTCTCCGGAAAGATTATCTGATTAAAGATTCTATTTAAAAATCGATGTAAGGCTGGGGAGAATGATTGTACTCTTTTAATAACAATCCCGCGCCAGCAGTTATCAAGGCTCTTTTTAAACCAAAATGACTATATTTTCCTCTCTGGATTTTTGTTTTAAGTGCCAAATATAGAAAAATCCCGTACAGAATGTTCTATACGGGATTTTTTTTAAAAGCTATTTATAAAGCGATCAGCTTTATATTCGTAAATTAACGATAACCGTTGTTAACGGATATTAGTTCGCTAATAATGCTTGTGCGTGTTGGATCACATTATCAACAGTGAAGCCGAAGTGCTCAAAGAGTTGTCCCGCAGGTGCTGATGCGCCAAATGTGTTGATACCTACAACATCATCTGCAAACTCATACCAACCGCGAGTTACGCCAGCTTCAATCGCAAGACGTTTCGTATTGCCTAAAACCTCTGCTTTATAAGCACGATCTTGTGATCTGAAGAGTTCAACGCATGGCATAGAAACAACACGAGCATTTAATTCTTTAGCTGCTGCCATTGCGAGTTCAACTTCTGAACCTGTTGCGATGAGTGTGATATCTGCATCTGCATTTTCAAGAAGAACGTACCCACCTTTAATCACATTATCGAGTGTTTTTGCATCACGAGTTTGATGAGGAAGGTTTTGTCTTGAAAGGGCAAGAAGTGTTGGGTTGTTTTCAGCTTGTAAGCCGTGGCCCCAAGCAACGAGTGTTTCTACCGCATCACATGGTCTCCAAACATTTAAGTTTGGAATGAGACGAAGTGACTCAACGTGTTCAACGGGTTGGTGTGTTGGTCCATCTTCACCAAGACCGATTGAGTCATGCGTCATAACATAAACAACGCGTTGTTCCATCAGTGCGCTCATGCGAATCGCGTTACGAGCATAGTCTGAGAATACTAAGAATGTTGCACCGTAAGGAATGAATCCGCCGTAAAGTGCTAAACCGTTCATAATCGCTGACATTCCAAATTCACGAACGCCGAAACGAATATAATTACCTTCTCCTGTTGCGATATCTAAGTCACGACTACCTTTGAAGAAAGTATTATTTGATGGGGTTAAGTCTGCTGAGCCACCGACGATTTCTGCAAGATTCGTTGCAAGAAGATCAAGCGCATTTTTACTTGCGACACGTGTTGCGATGTTATCTGCTTTTTCATTAACGTTATTAAGCGCTGCTTTAAATGTTGCTTCGAAATCTTCAGGAAGCTCACCGCCGATACGACGAAGGAATTCATCTGCTTTCTCAGGGTTTGCTGCAACGTAGCTTTCGAAAAGTTGATTCCATTCTTCTTCACGAGCATCGCCGGCATCTTTCGCATTCCATGATGCATAAACATCGCTAGGAACTTCAAATGGGCCATAATTCCAGCCAAGGCTTGCTTTAGTTGCCGCGATTTCTTCAAGGCCTAATGGTGAACCGTGAGTTGCTTCAGAACCCTCTTTGTTTGGCGAACCTTTACCGATGAGTGTTCTACAGATAATTAATGTTGGCTTGTCTGATTTTTTTGCTTCTTTAATCGCCGCATCTACCGCAGCAATATCATGCCCATCGATTTGACCAATGACATTCCAGCCGTAAGCTTCAAAGCGTTGTTTCGTATTGTCTGTAAACCAACCGCTGATATCACCATCAATTGAGATACCGTTGTCATCATAAAGCGCGATGAGTTTATTGAGTTTTAATGTGCCGGCAAGGGAACATGCTTCGTGTGATACGCCTTCCATCATACAACCATCACCTAAGAATGCGTATGTATAGTGATCAACGATTTTATGTTCTTCCGTATTATAAGTGCCAGCCATCATTTTTTCGGCAAGCGCGAAACCAACGGCATTAGCAATCCCTTGACCAAGCGGGCCTGTTGTCGTTTCAATACCATCTGCAAATCCAAATTCTGGATGGCCTGCTGTTTTTGCATTTAACTGACGGAAGTCTTTAAGATCATCCATTGATACGGCATAACCTGTAAGATGCAAAAGGGAGTAGAGAATCATTGATGCGTGGCCATTTGAGAGAACAAAACGGTCGCGGTTAATCCAATGAGGATTGTTAGGATTATGTGAGAGGTTTAAGCCCCAAAGCGCAGTTGCCATTTCAGCCATACCCATTGGTGCACCAGGGTGACCTGAATTTGCTTTTTGGACAGCGTCCATGCTGAGCGCGCGAATAGCGTTTGCGCATTGTTCGTTCATCTTCGACATAACTAAAATTAACCTTTAAATTAGCACTAGGAAATAGGAGGCTTAATTATACTCAATCTTGTGAGAAAAAGCTCGTGTCGATCGTCGGATTCTCAGTCAATATTTCCGCTATTTATAAAATGAATTTTAATTCTTATCGAAATTTTTTGGGAAATATATTAAAATGTCTTCCCTGATAGACTTTTTATTCACATAAATTCAGGGTGGGTTCATGACACATTTTATATTTGTCACAGGTGGCGTAGTTTCATCTTTAGGCAAGGGTATCGCAGCGGCTTCTTTAGGTGCGATTTTAGAGGCGAGAGGCCTTAAGGTTACAATGATGAAATTGGACCCTTACATTAACGTGGACCCCGGGACAATGAGCCCATTCCAGCATGGTGAAGTTTTTGTCACAGACGATGGTGCAGAAACAGACTTAGATTTAGGTCATTATGAACGTTTTATTCGTATGACAGCAAGTCGCCGTAACAGCGTGAGCGCAGGTCGCGTTTATAAAACTGTGATTGAGCGTGAAAGAGCCGGCGAGTACCACGGAAACACTGTTCAAGTGATTCCCCATATCACGAATGAAATTAAAGATCGTATCTACGGCGTTGCTGAAGGTGCGGATATTGCCTTGATTGAAATCGGTGGAACAGTAGGAGATATTGAATCTCTGCCATTCTTAGAAGCGATTCGCCAAATTAGAACAGAAGTCGGTCCTCGTCGTTCGCTCTTTATGCACTTAACGTTAGTGCCTTTCTTAAGAGCATCGGGTGAGATTAAAACGAAGCCGACGCAGCATTCTGTGAAAGAACTTCGTTCTATTGGGATTCAACCGGATATTTTGATTTGCCGTACTGAAGAGTCAATTCCACAAGAAGAACGTCGTAAGATTGCACTCTTTACGTCAGTTGCTGAAGAAGCAGTGATTTCATGTGTTGATTCTGATTCAATTTATAAAATCCCAGGAATCTTACATGCGCAAGGTTTAGATCGTATTGTGCTTGAGCATTTAAATATTGATGCTAAAGAAGCGGATCTTTATGAGTGGGATCAAGTGCTTGAAAATATCGCTTCAGCCGATAAAGTGGCAAATGTCATGATTGTTGGAAAATATACAGAGTTAACTGATACGTATAAATCGATTAACGAAGCGCTTTTCCATGCTGGTATTCAAACGAAAACTGAGATCAAATTACATTATGTAGAAGCTTCATCGTTAGAATCAATGGATGATACAGCGCTTGCGGCAACTTTCGCTGGTATGGATGCCGTATTGATTCCGGGGGGATTTGGTGAGCGTGGTATTGAAGGAAAAATTCGTGCGATTCAATATATTCGTGAGAATAAAATCCCGTTCTTAGGACTTTGCCTTGGAATGCAGTTAGCGGTTGTTGAGTATGCGCGTAATGTTTTAGGTTTAACGGGCGCCAATACGAGCGAAGTTGATCCAACGGTTGCGTATCCTGTGATTCAGATGCTTGATCCGCAGCGCGATAAAGAGACAGATGAGTTCCGTGGTTACATGACTGTAGGTGCGCAGCCATCAGTGGTTGTTGAAGGTACTAAAGTTTTTGAAGCGTATGGTTCAACAGAAGTGAGCGAGCGTCATCGTCATCGTTACGGCGTGAATCTTGAATATGTTGATAAATTAGAAGATGGTAACTTTGTAATCTCCGGTCGTACGAAAGATCGTGGTTTAATCGAGTTTATCGAGCTTAAAGAGCACCCATGGTTTGTGGGTACGCAAGCACATCCAGAATTTAAATCAACGCCAAGAGATGGTCATCCACTCTTTATTGAATTTATTAA
>DXHP01000073.1 GCA_019113305.1 Candidatus Ignatzschineria merdigallinarum
AAGATCTCTATCTCACCGGCGATTGGCTTATCGGCATGGGTTGGGATCACTTAGCGTGGGGTCAATTAGAATATCCAACGGCGCAAGATCTTGATGAAATCTTCCCAGATCGCGCAGTGATCTTAATTCATGCAGAAGGGCATTATGCGTGGGTCAATAGTTTAGCGCTCAAAATTGCCGGGATTGATCGTGATACCGTTGCACCAGATTATGGCATTATTGTGAAAGATGATGCCGGTAATCCTACAGGTATTTTGATTGAATCGGCGATCTCTCTAATCGGTAAATATGCTTATCAATTTTCTGATGAAACTAAAAAAGAGATGGTGTTAAAATTCCAAGAACATGCGTTAAGTCTTGGTGTAACAGCGGTTAATGAGTTTTTTATGAGCCGCGCGCACGAAACATTATTTGCCTATGAGACTTATAAAACATTAGATGATGCCGATGAGCTCAAAATGCGTATTCATGTTTGGCCGCCGATGAATGGCGACTTAAAGCCGGCAATCGAAATGCGGGAGCGTTTCCAATCTCCTTATCTACAAGTAGGTGGTGTGAAGCAGTTTATTGATGGCGTTATTACCGGTCATACGGCGCTGATGGTCGATGAATATAAAGATGCGCCAGGAAACTTTGGGGAAACGGGATATAGCTATGATGAGCTCGAAAAGTGGGTGATTGAAGCCGATGCTGAAGAGTTCCAAATTCGCTTCCATTCTATCGGTGATGGTGCTGTTCGCATGGGATTAGATCTTTTTGAAGCGGCACAAAAAGTGAATGGCGTTCGAGATTCTCGTCACTCTTTAGAGCATTTGGAAGTGATTGATCCGCAAGATCTTCCACGTTTGAAACAGCTTGGCGTACAAGCATCGGTTCAGCCGGCACATATCGCTTTAATGCCGAAGGAATCGCATATTGATCGAGTGATTGATAGTAAGCACGATTATATCTACAACAGCAAAACCTTTATTGATCAAGGCATTCTTGTACCATATGCGAGCGATTATCCGATTACGGAACTCAATCCTTTCCTCGGCGTTTATCATGCGGTTACAAGACATGATTATGAAGGCAATGAGTGGAACCCTAAAGAGAAAGTTTCGCTCGGCACGGCTCTGCAAGCATATACATTGGAAGCTGCAAAAAGTACCTTTAGAGAGAAAGAGCTAGGTTCAATTGAAGCAGGGAAATATGCCGATATCATCATCTTAGATCGCGATATTTTCAGCAGTCCGATCGAAGATCTTAAAGTCACAAAAGTAGATACCGTGATTACCGCCGGCAAAGTTCGAGAGATTTAATGTTTTCTCAAGAGTAAAAATTATGACAATAAAAAAAGAGCTTATCTAGTGATAGGCTCTTTTTTGTGAAATAGTTTAAACCTCGTGGAGGTGAGTATATTAGGGATATTTGTATATAAATTTAGCTATTAACTTTTTTACAAATAAACAAACAGTATCTTGGAGCGTTCCATTCAGATTTATAGAGGTTTTGTATGTTTGTATTGGGGTAAATTTCTTCAAAATATTCTATTGTAAAACCAGATTGAATTAATTTATTAATGTACATGGATAGAGGTCTATGATAGTAAGGAACATCAGTTATTTCATTAATAGTATCGTTGGTAATGTAGAAAGATATTTTTTTATGAATACAATTCATGTATTTATACTCATTATGAAAAATTTTTTTGTATTCATTATAAAAACAAGGATGTGGGATTGAGAATATAAATATTCCATTTTTTGTTAAATGTTTAATAGCCGAATTATAGAAGGCTGATAGATCGGGAACAGTATGTGCTACTAAATGTGATAATGCTAGGGAATAGCTTATATCGCTCTCAAAGCTAAAAGAAGAACATAACTCTAATTTAACATTTGATGTAGCTAAAACTTCTTTAGAAATAGCATACATTTTTTCAGATGGCTCAATTGCAGTGATGTCAAACCCTAAACTATCCAATTCTTTAGATAAATGCCCTGTACCAGAACCTATTTCAAGTATATTATTTGGTGATAATTTAGAAATAATTTCGATGAAATAAGGTTTGAAGACTTTGTTAAAAGTAATATCTATACCTTGTTCGATTTGTTCTCGACGGATTTGTGCGACATTACACCAACTATTCGGCATGGGCAAGTTCCTTTGATTTTCTAATTATATCTTTAGCCATGGCAATTATTTGTGGTCCTGAATTACTATCAAAAATAGTTATTTCATGTTGAGGGTGCGCACCTCTAGCTATAGCCAGTTTTTCAGAGCCACTGCGCTCACCATTAATTAATGTAAAACGTGATTCTGGTGGGGATATTTCTTTGGTTACTATAAACGTTGCTCCTCGTAAATTATCTTGAAGCTTTTGAGATACTGCTTTGGGGGTGATAATCTCTATCCTTATACCTTCTTGTATTTTTTTCTGTAGTATAGTAATTAGCTTGTCATTATTAGCCAACCATGAAACTCGATTGCTTACAATTGTGGCGCTTGATCCTGTTGAAATAAAACTGGTCATAAAATTCAGGGTTTCTTTATTAGTCTTATTTATTTGTACATCAGGTAGGTACTTGACTCCTTTTTTAGCAATTATAAAAATGACAGCTGCTATTTCTATAATAATTGCTCCTATTAACCATTCTAAGTAAAGTAATTTAGTACCTTCATGTGACCAGATATAAATAATGCCAAACAGTGTGATTAGAGCAGTTATTCCCATAATTATTAGAAATAAATATAGAGTATGTTTTATTAATTTTTGCATATAATTTTATACCTTATAGCTATTATCAGTTATTTAGGATGAAAAATAGAAGATTTATAGTTGCACGAAGCCAATTTACCGCCATTTTTAATAATTCTATATTCATGGAATAAGCCGAAATGATAGCAGCTCTGGGTGAAGAAAATTAAGTGAATGGATTCGTGGAAATTCTCTTCAATGAGTTTAGCCACAATTTTTGGCTAAGTCTAACATTGAAATAATGACTGTTTTAGTCTGTTTGGATTTCTAAAATATCAGTGATTGGATCATTATAAAAAGCATGCGACATAAAGAGGAATGATGTCTTTACCATCATCATGAATTATAAAGTAAAAAGGTTTAATTTATTCCTGTAAGAATTATTAAATAAATCTTATTTCTTCTTTACCTCATCAATCATCGTCGTCACATCAAATGTTGTAATCTCTTCAATCAGCTCATAGAACATCTCTTCGCCGACATCTTCATAAGCTTCGTCGATGAAAGGGTAGCCGATGGTTTGTTCTTCTTTGAGATATTCGCCCATGTTGCCTTGGACTTCGTATTCAACCGAGATCCATTGGCGCTGAAGTTTGTCTTCATTATGGTATTCAAACCAGAGCGCTTCGGCGGTATCGTTGACAGCGAACATGTAGATTGGCTTCTCTTTGGAGAGCTTTTTCAGTTTCTTTTGGAAGTTGGCTTTAAAGCAGTGTTCGATGTTGAGAAAGACGAAATCCCAATCATTGTAATCGGTGACAACGGCTTTATTGTCGTAAATAAGCGGGGCAATATCGTAATCGGTTTCGATGATTTCCGGCGCATTGCGCTCATCTAGAAAAAACTCATCGACTAATTCCGGGAAGTTTGGAGAGAAGAGAATAACGATATTCATAATAATCCTATTGAACCATAACGCTGACAATATCGTCTATTGTAATGGAACTGAAAAATTAATATCAGGGGAAATGAACGGATGCTTGCTAGTTAGGCGAAATTAACACGATGAAAAAGGTGATAAGAACCGATTTTCAGTAGGATAGCGATATTTTTGTAAAAAAGGATTTTTAGCAAAATTTTATTTTCTAGCAAGTTTGAAGGAGAAAGTACTACCTTCGCCAAGCGTACTTGTGACGTGAAGCTGACTTTCATGATTATTAAGGGCATGTTTAACGATCGCTAACCCCAAACCGCTACCGCCGGATTGATCACGATTACGGGAAGAATCCACACGATAAAACCGCTCTGTGAGTTTATTGAGATGGATTGTTGGAATGCCTTTTCCTTGATCAGATACGGCGAAATAGATCTCTTTCCCTTGGTTTTTCAGCGTTAAATGTATCGGCGTGTTTTCAGGATTATGTTCAATGGCATTGTAGAATAGATTGTTAAATACTTGCTTGAGTTGATCATTATTGCCGTGAATTTGAAGGTCAGGATCGATATCTGTGGTAATAAAATCAGCATTTTCTGGATGATTATTACGGTAATCATTGACGAGATCATTCGCGATTTCTGAAAGATTCACAAAGGTAAATTTATCAGCTTTCGGTGCTGTTTCTAAGCGTGTCAGTGCCATGAGTTGAATGACGAGAGAGTGTAGGCGTTCTACCTGTTCATCCATGCGGGAGAGCGCTTTGCCAGTAAAGCTATTCTTCTCTTCAATTGGCAAATTTCCTTCTAACATTTCGACATAACCTTTTAAAACCGTTAATGGTACGCGAAGCTCGTGATTAACATTGGCGAAGAACATTTGACGCGTTCTTTCGGCAACTTCGCGATCGGTAACATCTCGCGCAATGACTAAAAGGTTGTTTTCAATGTAGGGATAATAGAAACGGCACTCTAATTCTCGTTGATCTTGTTTTAATAAGAACGGTTTAGAGAAGTCACCTTTTTTGAAATATTCTAAAATTTCCGGCGTTCGAATCAGATTGAAAATGGATTGTTTTTCATCTTGTGGCCAGCGGAGCTTGAGCATCTGTTCTGCTTGCGGATTGCACCAGTTTAAACGACCATCTTTATCGCAGAGAATGGTTGCATCCGGCATGGCTTCTGCGCCTTTACGGAAATAGCGAATAAAATCCAAGAGGCGATTTCGTTCTTTACGATTCTCTAAGCGCATACGATGTAAGCCGTGGAAAATGGGTAGCCACGTTCCTTTTCCTTCTGGCGGAAAAAGATTGTGATCTACCCAAATCCAGTAGGAAAGGCGGTAAATTTGACGATAATGCCAGAGAAGTAGTGATAAAGCTGCCAGAAAAAGCCACAAAAAAATATGACCAAAGAAAAAAGAGAGAAGGAGCGCTGGGACAAGTGCTAAAACGAGTTCTATTAGAAATTGTTTTATTGACAGATGACCTAACATAGGGGGTTCTCCTCATTTTTTATAAAGCCGATCATCGGCTTATATTTTCTGCTTATCATAAATGGTTTACAGCGTTGCGTCATTATTCATGAAGATGATGACTTTATTATTATGGCGACTGATTGTGACAGTTTGATTAACTTCAGGATTGTTTGTCTGAAATTTTTGAAAATGGATTACTGTGGTGAAAAGCGATAGCCTTCGCCGCGAACAGTTTGCAATAGACGTTGGTGACCTGTTGGTTCGAGGATTTTTCGTAGGCGACCAATGGTAACGTCAACCGTTCTTTCATCGACATAACTATCCATTCCCCAAACATGATCTAACAATTTTCCGCGACTATAAACTCGGTCAAGATGTGTCATGAAAAAGGAGAGCAAGCGAAACTCAATCGCACTAACATTGATCAGTTCACCATTAATCGTAATCCGCTGCGCATCAAGGTCAAGTTCAATGCCGGCGATTTCAATGATCTCTTTATCTTCTTCTACATACTCTTCAATACGGCGAAGCAGTGAGTTCACGCGAGATAAAAGCTCTTTCATTGCAAAGGGTTTGGGTAAATAATCATCCGCGCCAGAATCTAATCCTTCTAGACGATCTTCAAGTTCTGCTCTTGCACTGAGCATTATGATAGGAATATGACGGTTTTTGCGGCTGGCTTTTAGCTCTTTTAAGAGGTCAATGCCGGACTTTTTAGGAAGCATCCAATCAAGCAAAATGAGATCAATCTTCGCTTGAGAAGCAAGAATCTCTTTTGCTTCAAGACCATCATAGGCTTGAACAACGTCAAACCCTTCGCTTGATAAAAAATGTTCGATCATTTCAGAAATTGGTGTTTCGTCTTCAACGATGAGGATTTTTTTCATGTTTTTTGTCTACTCAAGAGTAAGGATTGTAGTAATTCGATGATGTTAGTTTAAATTGCAATTATGACAATCATGTAACAAATGATAGTGCTGTATAATTTTTTGTCATCAATCTGTCATGAATTTAGCATAGCGCGGTTAGAAGAAGTTGTCACGAGCTTGTCATAGTCGGGAGAGTTGGGCGATTGAGGTTGAAATTAGTGTCGTTAGTTTTATAGTGCGATCGATTTTAAATGATTGTGCGATAGCTTGCTTTTAATGTTGTTACGTAATTGTGGGAATCCTTGCACATTTATAGTCAGATCAGCGTGTTCCCATAGTGATTATTGAGATTTTTTAAACCGAGTGATAGTAATAACGTCTATTTAGAAATAGAGGTAAAGATAAATAGAATTCATTTTGTCATGAAAATATCTTGCCATAAAAAAAGGATACTTCCATGAAGGAAGTATCCTTTGATTGTTGAGTATAATATCAAATGATTAATTTAAGCGATCACGATTAGATATTAATATTAGAAATTTCTATGATCCTTGTGCTGCGGCACGAATAATATCGGCAAGGGCAATCGTATGTTTCTCTGAAAGCGCAAAGTCCGAGCTCTCTACCATGACACGAACCACAGGTTCAGTGCCTGATGGACGAATTAAAATACGACCTTCGTCAGCAAGTATGTTTTCAATGTCTGTCATTGCGGTTTGTAGTTCTTCCGTATCCCAGATCGTCTCTTTTGTGATACGAACATTATGCATCACTTGCACTGTTTTCGGAATTTCGTTGAGAATATCCCCAAATGATTTATCAAGTTTTGTGACAGTTAAAAGACATTGTAATGCCGCAATAATACCATCGCCGGTAGAATGTGCATCTAAGCAGAGAATATGCCCAGAGTTTTCACCACCAATCGTTAATCCTTTCTCATTGAGCAGTTCTAAAACATAACGATCGCCAACTTTAGAGCGGAGAAGTTCAATGCCGCGTTTTTTTAATGCTAACTCAAATCCTAAATTGCTCATAATCGTTCCAACAACCGCTTTCTCATTACGTGCGGTTGCAAGAAGATAGAGAATATCATCGCCATCAAATGGACGACCATATTCATCAATAATGAGTAATCGGTCACCATCACCATCAAAGGCAATTCCGCAATGGGCTTTTTCAGCCTTTACACGATCAATAATTGCTTGTGGAGAAGTCGAGCCGACATGATCATTAATATTAATCCCATTAGGTTCGGTACCAACTTCGATGACAGTTGCCCCAAGTTTTTTGAAGAGTTTTGGTGCCACTTCAAAGGTCGCGCCATGTGCGCAGTCGATGACAATTTTTTGTCCTGTTAAGGAGAGACCTTCTGCGCTTTTATAGCAGAAGTCGATATATTCATCACTTGCCGATTCAAGCTGAGAGATAATTCCTAATTGCCCATTTTCAGTAAGAGATAATGGTTCGTCGATAGCTTTTTCAATTGAAAGTTCTACAGCATCATCGAGTTTTTCTCCCAAATGATTAAAGAATTTAATGCCATTATCGTAAAAAGGATTATGCGATGCCGAGACAACGATGCCGGCAACCATCTTGTGCTTCATGGTTAAGTGTGCAATTGCCGGCGTTGGTAATACGCCAGCTAATATCACATTCACACCAGCATAGGTTAATCCTGCAGCTAATGCCGACTCAAACATATCCCCTGATTGGCGCGTATCTTTGCCAATCATTACAGTGGTATTGGGCGCACTCGCTAACGCTTTTCCCGCGGCGAAGCCAAGCTTTAAAGCAAATTCTGGTGTTAAAGGAAACTCGCCAACTTTGCCGCGAATCCCATCTGTCCCGAAGTACTTTCTCATACATTATCCTTTTTGCATGTCTAAACCATAATGATCTGTCTTAGCGTATATCTACATCCGATATTGGGATGTAGATATATTAAATAACGTTCAATTTGATCATTATTGGATTTTGAAATTCTTATTGTGTAAACCTCAATATTAATATCTTGCATATTGATATGAAGATAACGTTGAAGATTTACCTTTCATAAAATTTATCAATGCTACATTTATACAGATTTCTAATAATAATTACTGATTATTTGTCAAGTTTTGCACGGTATGTTGAAAAATCACTCGATTCGGCATGGATGTTGAATGTCGACTAGATAAAGAATGGATATTAAATTACGATTGTCAGAGGTGAGAGATAATGTGCGGCTACGAAAGTGACAAAAGTTCGCTAAAAACTGGGAAAATTTGAGGATCATTCGTTATTAAATACCGATCTGAATCATTAACTTCTTGAACTCTAGTGTTGCACCAACGTAATTGATGAAATTAGGTCCTAAGCCTGATCTTTATTTGTTATACTCTTAGGATTAAAGTTAATTCAACATATTCAGGAGCAGAAATGAATAGGAAAAAAGTGAGTATCTTTGGCGGAACGGGCTTTATCGGCTCCCTGTTAACCGCAGCATTATCCCATAATGGTTATCGTGTAACGGTGTTTTCGCGTGATCGTAACGTGCAAAATAGCGCATCATGTCTGCCTTTTGTTGAATATGTGAACGAGTGTAAGCTCGAAGATGAAGCTTTAATCCGTGAGCATCTTCAGGGTTCTGAATTTGTTATTAACATGATTGGAACGTGGTCTAATAAACGCCGCAGAGCAACGAAAGCACATGTTGCATTTCCAAAACGTATTTTTGAAATTGCAGATGAGCTTGGTGTAAAGAAAATGATTCATTTCAGCGCATTGGGTGCAACGGTGAACTCATCGAGTACTTTCCTTGCAACGAAAGCTGCGGGCGACAAAGAGTTATTAGATTTAGCACAAAATCGTCAGATGAAATTAGCGATTGTTGCGCCATCATTAGTCGTGGGTTATGAAGATGCATTTACTTATCATATTGCGCGTTGGATTCGTACAATGCCAGTATTACTGCTACCGATGGCAAAAGCACAAGTACAACCGGTGTTTGTGGGAGATGTCGTTGAAGCAACTTTAAAATTATTAGCAGCAGATCATGATCAAACAGTATTTGAGTTAGCAGGAACAGAGCGTTATACGTTAAAAGAGATTGCGAAAAAAGTGGCTACGGAAATTACGCCTAAAAAACGTAGAATTATTGGTTTTCCGAATGGATTAGCGAGTTTTATTGCATTATTTATTGGATTTATGCCACGTTTTCCTTATAGCCGTAATCAAATTAAAGCATCAAAAACACCATCTGTGACAGATCGCCAAGATTTTGAAGTATTAGGTATTACGCCGGCGAGTTACGAATCGGTTCGTCAATATGAGATGCCAACAACGGTATTAGATAAATATTATTACGATCGTTTAAATGCACGTAGACCAGTAAAACCGTAATAAGAACAAATAATATATGCCGGAATTTTATAACGGTATATTGAAGAAATAGACAAAATTAAAGAATGAAAGCTCATTGATTTTAGCTTCGGTCATCATGAATATGACGAAGCATGAAACGACATCAATGAGCTTATTTATTGGTAAAAGTGCCGGAAGGCTATCAACTTAAAGGTTTATGTTTGTATGTTAAGTGTTGATTTTAAAGTGCTTGATGCACGTTTAGGTAACGAGTTTCCCCTTCCTAGTTATGCAACTGAAGGCTCTGCTGGGCTAGATCTTCGTGCGATGTTAACAGAAGACTTAGTGATTAAAGCAGGCGAAACTGCTTTTGTTAAAACAGGAATTGCGATCTATCTAAAAGACCCTCGTTATGCGGCAATGATATTACCGCGCTCTGGTTTGGGCGTAAAACATGGAATCGTGTTGGGAAATCTAGTGGGATTAATTGATGCGGATTATCAAGGCGAGTTGATGGTTTCTCTCTGGAATCGCAGCAAAGAGGATTTCACCTTACAAGTAGGTGAAAGAATGGCGCAAATGGTTATTGTGCCGGTGATGCAAGCAACATTTAATCAAGTGGAAGACTTTGAAGCATCTGAACGTGGCGAAGGGGGATTTGGTCATACCGGTCGCGGTTAATGATTGCTGGGAAATAACTTCATTATACGAAGTAAAGAAGCATTTATGACAAGCGCTTTTCTGAAAAAGGAGAGCGCTTTTATTGTGTGAGTTGTGAAGATTTTGTTTAGCGCATCGATTGATGAAAGCGGTTTTTAAAAAAATGAACAGCTGAAACAGAGAGCGGCCAATTTGCATGCCGGCAATCATGTAAAATTAGGATCTCACGAAATGATGATTGAAAGGCGTATTGATTCATTCCTTTAAATGATCAATAACATGGTATAAGTTAATGCTGAGATGATTAGAAAACGATAAGATCCATAAAAATAACAAAGTAGGGAAGGGTATGAGTCAGGTTGAATCGCAGAATCAATATGTTGTGCCGTTAGCATGTTTCTGGTTAGTATTTTTAGCGGCATCTTCGTTGCGAGTGACATTAACTTCTCTCGGACCTGTGATGAATGATATTGCTGGCGCTCTAAATCTATCGAGTGCGGTGGTGAGTTTTCTTGTGACAATTCCGATTATCTGCATGGGCATTTTTGCATTAGCGGCATCACCTTTAAGTCATCGTTTTGGTATGGAACGAGTGATCACGATGAGTCTCTGCTTAATCGCAATATCGACGATTACTCGCAGTTACTTTGAGAATACTTTTCTGCTATTTTTTTCTTCCTTTTTGATGGGAATTGGAATTGCGATTGCAGGACCTCTGTTATCAGGATATGTGAAACATCATTTTAAAAAGCGTAGTAATGTCGGCATGATTTTTTATACTTTTGGGATTAGTATCAGCGGCGTTTTAGGGTCGTTAAGTAGTTCGATTCTCAATCAATATTTAGGCTGGGATTGGACGGTAACATTAGAGTTTTGGGCACTACCGATTCTGATTATTTCTGGTATTTGGGCGGCATTTTATCTTTTTAAAACAGGTGACAGCGCCACATTAAGTGCGCCAAAAGCAAAAATGCCGTGGAATCAGCCACGCGCGTGGATGTTGGTGGCATGTTTTGGGCTACAATCTGGGCTTTTTTACACTAATGTTGCATGGTTATTACCATTTTTAATCGAAAAAGGAGTTAGCAGTTTTCATGCGAATGCTTTATTAAATCTCTCTATTTTTAATGGTCTGATTGGTGGCTTTTTAGTGCCAGTGATAGTGATTCGTATGGGATTGAAGTTTACCAGTATTAGTGCCATTTTAATTGTTATTGCCGGCGCAACGAGCCTCTTATTAACGGGTAATAACGTGGTTCTGCTCTATATTATTATTGCGATATTGGGCTGTTTGGTAAGCTCTGGATTATTTGCCATTGCGATGTTATTGCCCTTTAGTGAAGTTGATGATGGTAATGCCGTTGCTAGTTGGACAGCGATGATGCTTTTTGGCGGTTACTGTTTTGCCGCACTTATTCCAACGCTGCTTGGGTGGCTGTATGATTTGACCGGAACTTACGATACGATTTTTGTTGGTTATCTTTTAAATGCTTGTGTGTTATTAATCGTATTTTTATTCTTTTTCCGTAAAAAATCAGTTAAATCGAGATAGATTTTCAGAAGATTTTTTACTTTGTTTAAAAAAAGTACAGTTTGATAACAAATTAACCAAATGGAACTAGGATTTTTCGAAGTGATCTCGTATATTGATCCATGGGTTCATGCTTTATCAGCATGAGATGAATAATCGAGCGATTCAATATTCATTGAATTGTTCTTGAACTTGAGATCTGGAGAGTTCGAAGAAGATGAAAGTATTAATTTTAGCGGGTGACGGAATTGGTCCTGAAATTGTTGGTCAAGCAGAAAAAGTTTTAGATGCGGTTGCGAAAAAGCATGCCCTCAATATTTCTGTTGATAGTGCACTCATTGGAGGAATTGCCGTTGATGAAACCGGTCATCCATTTCCTGCTGAAACGTTAGAAAAAGCACAAGCGGCAGACGCGATTTTATTAGGATCTGTAGGGGGACCTAAATATGATGCGCTTCCAAGAAATATTCGTCCTGAACAGGGTTTATTAGCGATTCGTAAAGAGCTTAACCTTTTTGCAAACTTGCGTCCTGCGCAAGTATTTAAAGAGCTAGCACATGCATCAAGTCTCAAAGACGAGCTTGTTGCCGGTCTTGATATTATGATCGTGCGTGAATTAACGGGCGATATCTATTTTGGCCAACCTCGTGGTATTGAAGAGCGTAATGGTGAGCGTGTTGGTTTTAATACAATGATCTATTCTGAGTCAGAGATTCGTCGAATCGCGCATGTAGCTTTCCAAGCGGCACAAAAGCGTAATAAGCGTCTCTGCTCAATTGATAAAATGAACGTTTTAGAAGCAACGCAGCTATGGCGCGATGTGGTAACGGAAGTTTCAAAAGAGTATCCAGATGTGGAATTAACGCATCTTTTAGTGGATAACGCGGCAATGCAATTAGTGCGTGCACCGAAACAATTTGATGTGATGTTAACGGGCAATATTTTTGGGGATATTCTTTCTGATGAAGCATCGATGTTAACGGGCTCTATTGGCATGTTGCCTTCCGCATCTTTAGATGAGAACAATAAGGGACTTTACGAACCCATTCATGGTTCAGCACCTGATATTGCTGGTAAAGATATTGCCAATCCACTTGCAACGATTTTATCGGTCGCAATGATGTTCCGTTACAGTTTTAATCGAAACGATATTGCGGATGAAATTGAAAATGCGGTGAAGAAAGTATTGAGCCAAGGATTCCGTACGAAAGATATTGCCACAAAAGATGAAAAAGTGATTGGTTGTGTGGCGATGGGCGAAGCAGTATTGGCTGCGCTCAATGCATAAATTGATTTTTAGGAATATGTTTTATTAAAAATATTGCCTGTTTTACAGATCTCAAACAGGCAATTAATGTGGCTTTTATGACTTAAAAGCGCTAAAACTCAGTGAACATCTGAAGTATTTAGTAAAACATTCAGGATTCTTTGCATCACCCATCATTGAATCTCTGTTTAATTTTGATAGAAACATATTTGGAATCAATAATTGTGAACGACGTAATGAGATGGTATCGCTCATTGAGCGTGAATCATAAATAGTCCATAAAATAGTGTAGTAAGTAAAATGTTATAGCAGTTGTTATAATATTGGAATCATTTAAATAATGGTGTTTGCTGCGAGTAGTATCAACATTATTAAATGACGATAAATCATATATTAAAAGAGATATTTTGAAGATATTTTAAAGGGTAGAGCATGAAAAAGTTGGGTTTAATCGGTTGGCGTGGAATGGTTGGTTCAGTCTTAATGGATCGAATGATTACGGAAAATGATTTCGCAGGCATTCACACCACCTTTTTCTCAACCTCAAATGCCGGCGGAGAAGCACCTACTGTTGCCGGAAGTTATGAACCAAAACTTGTCGATGCTTATGATATTGAAGTGTTAAGTGCACAAGATATTATTATTAGTTGCCAAGGTGGAGATTATACTTCATCAGTATTCACAAAACTTCGTGAAACGGGCTGGAATGGTTACTGGATTGATGCTGCATCGTCTCTGCGTATGAATGATGATGCGATGATTATTCTTGATCCAGTAAATCGCGATATCATTGATAGAAGCATCGATAAGGGCGTGAAAAACTTTATTGGTGGAAACTGTACCGTTAGCTTGATGTTGATGGCGTTAGGTTCGCTCTTTAAAGAGGGATTAGTTGATTGGGCTACATCGATGACTTATCAGTCAGCATCAGGTGCCGGCGCACAAAATATGAAAGAGCTATTGGAGCAAATGGGCGCGATTCATGGATTAGTGAGTAAAGATCTCTATAATCCGGCAAAAAGTATTTTAGAGATTGATCAAATGATTACGGATTCATTTAGTACTGATCAATATCCAAAAACACGTTTTGGCGCACCGCTTGCAGGTAGCTTAATTCCATGGATTGACTCAGAGCTTGAAAATGGTCAAAGCCGTGAAGAGTGGAAGGCAATGGCAGAAAGTAATAAGCTATTACAACTAGAAAAACAGGTTCCTATTGATGGAACTTGCGTACGTGTTGGCGCAATGCGCTGTCACTCACAAGGCTTAACGTTGAAACTCAATCGTGATGTTCCACTGGCTGATATCGAAGCGATGATTAAAGAGAGCAATCGTTGGGTAAAAGTTGTCCCAAATCATCGTGATATTACGATGCAAGAATTAACGCCGGCGGCAACATCAGGTACGATGACGATTCCTGTTGGACGCTTACGTAAAATGAATATGGGGCCAGAATATCTCAACGCATTTACAGTGGGTGATCAGCTTCTTTGGGGAGCTGCAGAACCGCTTCGCCGTATGCTCAATATTCTCTTAGAACGTGAAGCGTCATTGTAAGCTTAAAACTATCAACGAATTTTGAAGCAGACTTAAAATAACTATTTGCTCTATAGAACCCTTTATCAAAGATCTTTGATAAAGGGTTTTTTACATTGTTTTTATTGCTTTTATGAATCCTAGAAATTGTTAAGTCATAGTTTTTCCTCAATCCGAGGGTGATTTTAAAGGATTTACAATGAAAGTAACATTAAATAGATTAATGATAATGTGGTTTTCGGATATATCCGGTTAGCATTGAAAGCTGATTATTAATATATTTACTTTTATTGAATAAAATATAAGTTCCTCTTATAATCAAAAATAAGCGAATGAGTGAAAATTTGGCAGTTTTTAGCTATTCACTGATTTTGAGCTAAAACCATTGATGCAATATTGTGAAACCTTGGAGGTTTTTATGAGTGGCAAGTTTGAGATTTTTTTAGCAAAGAATAATGAATTCTATTTTCGTCTAAAGGCGGGAAATGGCGAAAATATCTTAGGAAGCGAAGGGTATACGACAAAAGCCAATTGCCAAAAAGGGATTGCTTCTGTGCAAAAAAACTCACCAGAGATGAGTCGTTATGAGAAGAAAACATCAGAGAGTGGGAAGTTCTCTTTTAATTTGAAAGCAACAAATGGTCAAGTGATTGGTACCAGTCAAAGTTATAAAACAGAATCAGGTCGTGATAATGGTATCGCCTCTGTGGCGAAAAATGCACCAGATGCCAAAATTGTAGATTTAACGGAAGAAGCGTAAATCATATAATTTATGTTTAAAGATGAAAAAATGAAAAAGCCCTTCAGATATCTGTTTGAAGGGCTTTTTATCTGTCCGTAATTTTAATGAGGTTTATTAAACCAAAACGACGAGCGATATATCAGAAAACTGAGTTGTTAATGGTTTTTAGACTTTCGATGTCTTGGAATCCCTTGGTGATTAGTCGTGAAGCGTTTTCCTCTGTTTGAAGACTGAGATTGATGTTGCTCTCTTCGACTTTCTGCAGGAATTAAACATTCTTTACCAGAACCAATGAGATCTGTTCTTCCCATATATCGTAAGGTTTGTCGTAAAAGTGGCCAGTTGTTAGGATCGTGATATCTCAAGAATGCTTTGTGAATTTGTCGGCGTTTTAAACTCTTTGCGGTACCGACTTGTTCGGAATCACGCCGAATGGGTTTTAAAGGATTACGCTCAGAATAATACATCGCGGTTGCAACCGACATAGGGGTTGGCATGAATGCTTGAACTTGATCGGCACGTAAATCATATTTTTTCAACCAAAGAGCGAGGTTTAGCATATCTTCATCCGTTGTTCCGGGATGTGCCGCGATGAAGTAAGGAATAAGATATTGTTCTTTTCCAGCTTCTTTTGAATACTTATCAAAAAGTATTTTAAATTCATCATAAGCCTTCATAGAAGGTTTCATCATCTTCGATAATGGTCCTTTTTCGGTATGTTCTGGCGCAATTTTAAGATAACCTCCCACATGATGTGTAACCAGCTCTTTAATATATTCTGGGGATTGTGCCGCAAGATCATAGCGAACGCCAGATGCGATATGAATTCGTTTAATGCCGGCAATATTGCGTGATTTTTTATAAAGATCAATTAATGGTTGATGATTGGTATTAAGATTTTGGCAAATGCCGGGGTAGACACAAGAGAGTTTGCGGCAATGTTTTTCAATGTTAGGATCTTTGCAAGAGAGACGATACATAATTAGCGGTTGAACCGCCAAGATTGGGGATATAGCCTTTAAAGTCTTTATCACGATCGCGAATCTCCTCGATCTCTTTGAGAATAGATTGCTCAGAACGGCTCTGAATAATTCGTCCTTCATGTTCGGTAATTGAGCAGAAAGTACAGCCGCCAAAACAACCACGCATAATGCTCACAGAATGTTTAATCATCTCCCACGCAGCAATATGGGCATCACCGTAACTTGGGTGTGGTGCGCGTTCAAAAGGCAGGGCATAAACGGTATCCATCTCTTTGGTAGAGAGAGGAATTGGTGGGGGATTGATCCAAACATCTAAATCACCATGTTGTTGGACCATTGGGCGTGCATTAAAGGGATTGGTTTCAAGATGTAAAATTCGGCTAGCATGCGCATAGAGTGCCGGCGTTGATGATACCGCCTCAAAGCTAGGCAAGCGAATAGTGAGATCTGTTCGGCTGATATTTTCACTTTTCAGCGTGGAATGCGCTTGATCTTTTGTCGGCGCTTCAAGGGCGACATTGGTTTCGCATATTTTTGCATCAATAGATGATCCGTAGGGATTAATATAAGGATCGATTTTTCCGACATGATCAAAATGTGTTGAATCCAATTCATGCCGATCAAAGTGATGTTTACCATGAGATCTAATAAAGGATGAGCCGCGAATATCTGTGATTTGGTCAATCGTTTCCCCTTTTGCTAAACGATGACTTAATTCAGTAATAGAGCGTTCACCATTCCCAAATAATAAAAGATCAGCCGCACTATCAATGAGGATTGAACGACGAATTGTTTCAGACCAGTAATCATAATGGGCAACTCGGCGGAGCGATGCTTCGATGCCGCCAATAATAATCGGTGTTTCTTTAAAAGCCTTAATTTCGCGTAATTTTTGGGTATAGACGATAACCGCACGATCAGGGCGTTTACCATTAATATCTCCGGCAGTATAGGCATCGTTACGGCGAATTTTACGATCAGCAGTATAGTGATTAACCATTGAATCCATATTGCCAGAGTTTACGGCAAAATAGAGATTTGGAGCCCCAAGCTTTTCAAAGTCGGTACTTGATCGCCAATCTGGTTGGGAAATCACCCCCACACGAAATCCTTGAGCTTCTAATAATCGGCCTAAAATCGCAGTACCGAAGCTTGGATGATCGATATAACTATCTCCGGTGATGAAGATAATATCGCAACTATCCCAACCTAAAATATCCATCTCTGCGCGAGTGGTTGGTAGGAAAGGTGCAGTACCAAAACGATGAGCCCAATATTTACGATAAGAAAAAAGTGGAGTAATTCCCTCAAATTGACGCATATTTAAAACCCGTTAATAACAGAGATTTATCGATTAAAATAAAATGATACCTTTTTTTATTAGAAACATCTTATAAAAAAATGTTTATGAGAAAAACTTTAAACAAGTTGTGTGAGATTAAAAGGGGTTTTATAGGAATATCGGTTTTATCAGAGATTGAATGTTTTATATTTTTTGAGTAAATATCGATCAATTTTATGAGAATTTAATACTTCTGATTTGTAAGCGACTATTATCTATCAATTAATATGATCCATAAGTCTTTGTTTATAAATGATTATCGTGTATTTATAATTTGATCGTAAACTATCGGTGTTTGTGAATCATTTTTGTTTGTAACATCTTGATTAGAGAGATTAATCTCGATTCGTAATGGTTGAAATAATTGTTATACTGTATTGGTCAATTTTATTAAAACTTCATTAATTATATAAGGGAATTTCATTATGAAAGGAAATAAAGAAGTTATCGATTATTTAAATGTTCTTTTAGCAGGTGAATTAGCGGCGAGAGATCAATACTTCATTCACTCATCAATGTATGAAGAGTGGGGATATATGAAGCTTTATGAGCGTATTTTCCATGAGATGGATGATGAAACAGAACACGCAAAACTCATTATTGCGCGTATCTTATTGCTCGAAGGAACACCGAAGATGGTTCCTGATCAAATTCATATTGGTAGTACGGTTGAAGAGATGCTGCAAAGCGATCTTAATCTTGAACTATCAGTTCGTGATGCGCTTAAAAAAGGGATCGCACTTTGTGAAGAGAAGCAGGATTATGTCACGCGCGATATGTTATTAGTTCAGTTAAAAGATACTGAAGAAGATCATGCGCATTGGTTAGAGAAACAACTTCGTTTAATTAAAACGATTTCACTTCCGCTCTATCTTCAGTACCAATTGGTATAAATATTTGTGAGTTACAAGGCAAATATCTTATAAACCATATCCTTGGAAAGGGGCTGAAATTATGAAAGTTGAACGATCTGTTTTAATGCATTTGAACAAAGTGCTTGGACAATATCTTATTTCGATTAACCAATATTTTCTTCATGCGCGTATTTTGAAGAATTGGGGGATTGAGAAATTAGGTCATCCGGTTTATAAAAAATCGATTCAAGATATGAAAGAGTCGGATGATGTCATTGAGCGTATTCTATTATTAGAAGGTTTACCAAATCTACAAGAACTGGGAAAGCTTTTAATTGGGGAAGATGTTCCTGAGATTTTGAAATGTGATCTTGCTCGTGAGTATGAAAAACGCACGGTATTGGTTGATGCGATTACGCATTTAGAATCTGTTCAGGATTATGTTTCTCGTGATCTATTAGAAAAAATGCTCGATGAGAGTGAAGAATATATTGATTGGATTGAAACACAACAAGAGAATATCGAATTAATGGGACTTGAAGTTTATCTTCAAAACTATTTAGAGAAATAGTTTCTATATCTTATATCCATGTAAGTCATTGTCTTAATGTAGATGGATATATGAATAACAACTACAGTAAAAAAGCTCAGAAATGAAATTTTCTGAGCTTTTTATTTGTGACATCGTTTGCTTGCTGTATGATCTGCGAATTTTTAGATGAAATATGCAGATCTGTATTTATCGTAATGAAAGTGGAGATTTAGGAGATTTAATCTGATGATGACAGATTATCTTAATTCATATGCTTGAGGAATCGGCATGCTTTGTTCAAAGGGTGTTGCCTCGCCAGGAAGAAGACTTCTAGCAATATCAGCACATGATCCACAGCCGGTTGCAACACCGAGTTCCGCTTGTAGTGCTTCAAAAGTTGTTACGCCATTTTCAACAGCTTCAACGATTGCTTTATCTGTAATCCCATTGCAAAGACAAATGTACATGATTAATTCCTCTTATTAACGATGCTTTCACATATATTAATAGTAATTATTCCTATTTGCAAGTAGTAAATTCTTTCATTACTTAATAGGATGCTTTCTACTTAAAAAGACTCCGTCATGAGCTTATTCTAAAACGACATATTCACCGGATTAGCGATATACTATCCCATAAAATATTGCTTAAAAACTGAAGGCTCATTTGCAAAATATTGGGTAATAGTTTCTTGTTGCGGCACTATTTAAATCATGAAAATCGTAATCTGAATGATTACTGGAAAAGAGTTGGAGATATAATGGATAACC
>DXHP01000074.1 GCA_019113305.1 Candidatus Ignatzschineria merdigallinarum
ATGCGGGTCTGATTTTTCTTCACCAGTTGTGGTTCGAAGGAACCATCACGATCACGTGGAGTACGTAATTCCATCGGCCCGTCGGTAATGGTGACGGTTTTCGTGGAATAGCCATTACGGGAGTTGGTTCCACTGATTTTCTTGAGCAGGCGATCGAACTGACTGAGATCTTCATGGGTTTTGAGATTTTTGACCAGTTCGTTAGCCAGAGCCTGCAATTGTTTGTCATCCATAATTTAACCTTCATTTGAACATATCAAAATCAGGTAATTACACAAATCTATGTACAGGTTCTGCCATATCGCCGGTGATCGCGCAATGCGAGTTCACCGGATACTTACTTTGAACTTGTAATCTAGGTGGACATATCCAGCTCATGTTCAGAAGAAGTTTGCTGATTTTGCTGTTAATTGCGACAGTTGTAGAACTGTAAGTGTACAGGGTATGGCTGCGATACTGATGAGTTCCGCAAGCTTCAGGACTTCACTGCGAAATTCAGGCGAATACTGTTTAAGTTTTTTTGGCTGGTTGATACTGTTTTTGTCATGTAAGTTATCCCTGACAAAGAGTTTATTTAACTAAACCCGGTACTCACTATTTATGGGTAAGATCAAAAGAAAGTCACCCACATACGTATGACCACTTTTTTGTTATTCTTCAACAAGAAATTTTTATTGTTTTTTAGAATCCCTGACGGAGTATCAGTAACTTTCAAGCAATTGGTTATTTGTGCGATCAGTTATCTTCGGTCCATGAATCATGGCTACATACTAAGTTCAAGATTATCAAAATAGCAACCGGGAAAAAGCCAACCTTGTAAGCCAAAAACCCCGGCTCGTATAGCTTCTTTTTTGTAAGTTAAAGTTTCGATACCCTCTGCTATAACGATTGGACATAACATTCGTAACTGAGTGACAAGACAAAGAAGAGCATCTTTATCTGTAGTATTCCATAACAGTTTTTTATCAATTTTTACCGTGCTAAAAATTTCACTTCTCAGGGCAGAAAAACTGGTGTTGCCTGTGCCGAAATCGTCCATCATTAAACGACATACATCAGATAACTTTTGAATAGCAAAGTTTTGCCTTGGCTGATTACATATGGCCATTTCATTAATTTCAAGCCACAAAAAAGGTATGGACTTCAGCAGGTTTAGTAAGGAATTATCTGAAATGAGAATATGCGCCATTTCTGCATCAACATTTAAAGAACAAAAAGCTTTATTTTTTACAAAAAAATGCGTCATTGAATTAATGCTAAATAACTGCTTTTTGATTAGGGCTTTTTTTTCTCTATAGACTAAAGAACCAAGTACTGTCTGTGGATTTAATTTTACACTATTCTCATAAAAATGCGTAAGCATTTCTACACCATAGAGTTTACCTGAAGGGGAGTATATCGGTTCGGCATAAAACTTGCATTTTTCTAACAAGAATGATATTTGTTCCATTGTTTTATCTAAAAATAAAAATTCTTACTGATAGTTAATAGAAGGCATGCCGCTTATGCTAAAAGAAGGGCCTCCCGCCCCAAAACGCCATGCATCCATGAAGTTAAAGAATAAGAGTTAGAGTTAGAACGGGAAATTATCTGGTAACATTACAACCAGAAAATCACATCACAAGATCAGAAATGCATTCCTGCGTCTTGTGGGAAATTCAATGTAAAACAAAACCCACGCAAAGTCCAGCTAAAGCACTCAAAACAAATGGAAATTCTTATAAATATAATGAAAATCATCAAATTCTCATGAAGAGAAAAAAGTACAACACAACATAAAACAAAATAGACTCATCACGCCTGCTAAATAAAAACACAGAAAAATCATTCTATCTGTTGAGTGTAAGGTTGTTTTATTTTTATATCGAATTTAACGCTTGTTTTTGTTTATGATTCCCAAGAATATGATAAGTGTTAACAATGGTGCTTAACCAATATAACGAAACGATCTTGATACTCGTATATATAGATGACAAGTATATATTGCAGCATCTACCACGATATATTCAGTTCCTGTCACCACAAAGAGATTTTATGAATAATGTATAGTACTCATAAAAAAACACACCCAAACACAAAAGGGATAATAGCAATTGGAGCTCATCCTGATGATATTGAGTTAGGATGTGGCGCATCATTGGCTCGTCTTATAAACGACGGCTACCATGTTGTTGCTGTTGTAATGACTCAGGGAACCGCTGGTTGTGATGATAATATTAACCGACATGATGAATCCAGAAACTCACTACAATCATTAGGATGTCAACAAATCTTTCATCTACACTTCGAGGACACTCAAACTCAATATCATATCGATCGTATGATCAAGTCTTTAGAAGATATTATTTTTAAACACATTCCGGAAAATATAGAAATAATTCGTGCATATACTATGCATGATGGTGATCGTCATCAGGATCATCGGGCTGTGCATAAAGCATCTATAGTCGCATGTCGGAAAATTCCTCAGGTGCTGGGATACGAAACACCAAGTACGTGGCTGAACTTTGTGCCTCAGGTGTTTGAAGAAGTGGATGAATATTTCTTCAATGTAAAACTTAAAGCGCTTTCTTACCACCAAAGCCAACAGCACAGAAATTATATGCAACCAGAAAACCTCCTTACACTAGCAAAATTTCGTGGGCAGCAGGCTGGATGTAAATTAAGTGAAGCGTTTGTTATACATAAGATGATTATCTAAATTATGAAAACTTTAATATTTATATTAATGAGTATGGGGGTTTTGCTATGGTTTCTTTCTACTTTAAGAAGGAAGCCAAGCTTAAGATATAACTGTATTGACGCGATTATACCTGCATATAATGAAGGTCCATGTCTAGCCCAGACTCTAGAAAATTTATTGTTAAATCCGTATTTCAATAAGGTAATTTGCGTTAATGATGGGTCAACGGATGATACCGAGGTTGTCATGATGCAGGTGAAGGAAAAATGGGGGGAGCGTCTGGTCGTTGTTTCTCAGAAGAATACAGGAAAGGGCGGAGCTCTGATGCATGGGTTGTCATATGCAACATGTGAACAAGTTTTCTTAAGTGATGCTGATACTTATGTACCACCTGATAGTTTAGGAATGGGGTATATGTTAGCCGAAATAGAACGAGGTGCAGATGCTGTAGGGGGGATACCGTCTACCTTATTGAAAGGGGCAGGTCTACTTCCCCATATCAGAGCTACTGTAAAATTACCTATGATTGTAATGAAAAGAACATTACAACAAATATTAGGGGGGGCACCATTTATTATCAGTGGTGCCTGTGGAATGTTCAGAACTGAGGTGCTCAGAAAATTTGGATTTTCTGACAGGACGAAAGTAGAAGATCTGGATTTGACTTGGACACTGGTAGCAAATGGTTATCGTGTCAGACAGGCAAACCGATGCATTGTTTATCCACAGGAATGTAATACTCTTAAAGACGAATGGAAAAGATGGCGACGTTGGATTGTAGGATATGCAGTATGTATGCGTTTACATAAATCGTTGCTGCTAAGCAGGTTTGGAATATTTAGTATCTTCCCGATGATACTAGTTGTTCTGTACGGCATTTCAATCTATCTAACAGCTTGGATAAATCAGGTTTTACAGAATGAACCTCTGGGTATAATTTTATCTATTTTCCCATTAATTTGGGTTGGAATAGTTTGTTCCATAGGGGCATTCAGCGCATGGTATCATCGTAGCTGGAAATTAATCCCTCTTGCCCCTTTATCAATATTATATGTTCTTTTATCTTACTCAGTTTGGATGATCCATGGAATTATTGCCTTTTTTACTGGAAAAGAACCTACACGAGACAAACCAACACGATATAGCGCACTGGTGGATTCGTCCGCCACTTATTCCTTCGCAGTTGCCAACAGTACTGAAGACTTTTCTCAGACTAACCCTACAAGGAAATGAAAAAGCGAAATTAGTCAAACACATCTTTATTGATGAAACCGAAGGAGAAGTCGTTATAGGTGAAGGAACGCGCATATGCCATGGTGCAGTAATCAAGGGGCCGGTAGTAATAGGTTCAGATTGTATAGTTGGTAATTATGCATTTATTCGTCAACACACAGTCATCGGAAATAACGTCAAAATAGGATTTTCAACAGAAATTAAAAATTCGGTAATAGAATCAAACGTTACTATAGGTCCCCAGTGTTTTGTGGCAGACTCGGTACTATGTGAGAGAGTATATTTAGGAGCGCAAGTAAGAACCAGTAATCATCGACTGGATAATGATGATATATATGTCAGAACAGAAAAAGGAAGTATAAATACAGGATGTAAAAAATTAGGGTGTTATATTGGAAAAAGATCAAAGCTTGGTGTACAGGTTATTGTTCTTCCCGGCCGCAAAATAAAAGAAGATACAATTATTGGTCCCAAGATCATTGTTGAACGTAATTTAGATAAAGGGAAGTATATTCTAAAACAGGAAGTTCTCCATGATAAAGGTAAATGATAATGAAAAAGATACTTATTGCTTCGATTATATTAACTTCAATTTCAGCATCCGCAAAAGCCAGTGATGTTAGCTTAAATGCTGGATATGATTATATCAATTATTCTGGTGATCATGGAAAGCGCAATGTTTCTTTTATCGAATTAAGGAACAAGTTGGAAAATGGGAACGCTGTTTTCAACTTATCACATGGGGAACGAGATTATGGTGGAGGGAAATCCTGGGATTCTGTTCGTGCAAGAGCAACTGTCTGGTACAACTGGAATAAGTGGTTATCATCAAGAACAGGTCTTGCTGTAGCTGAGAATACGCCGGTGTTTGCGCGTAAAGATTTTCAACAGGATGTTAGCCTGAAAATTATTCCTGATACGATATTTACCGTAGGTTACAGATATGCTAATTATTTTGAAGATATAGATGTAAATGCATGGTCTGGTGGTGTTGCATGGTATGTCGGTCCATTTATAACATCCTGGCGTTATACTCATTATGATACACAGGATACAGGAGGAAGCTACAGTCACCTCTTATCTGTACGGATGAACGATAAAGATAGTTCAGGGTATACACAACTTTGGCTTGGGCGAGGTAATGGTGCCTATACTTACGACTGGGCGCCAGATACTAAAAAAGGTACAATTAAAAGTATTACTCTGAAACGGACACAACCATTGAATGAATATATAACGCTTGGTCTGAGTGTAGGAAAACAATGGTATAAGACTCCTGTTGATAAATATCACAATTTACAGGGGATAGCTGATATCACTTGGTATTTCTAAGAATAATACACTGTAAGTTGATATTTATCAATTTCAGCTAAATATATAACAAAAACGTTATTTTCTGGGGGTTGTGGTTTCACAACTCCTAATTTGAAAGATTTATTCAAAAAATTGTAAAGTTTTACTGTGATAAAATATAAAACAAAGATCGCCAAATTTAATGATAGTTAATGTTTTTTATGCTTTGCGTGGCACTTTTCGGGAAAATGTGCGCCCCCCATTAGTTACCAGTTTCACCAGCTCCTGGTCATCCAGAGCATCAAGCATCCTTTCATACAGTTCAGCAGGCACACAGTAGAATGCCGGCTGATTCCGGTTAAGAATGGCGACAGGGTAACCATCTCCGGCACGGACTGTTGCCATTGGGTTTTTTTTCAGTTCACTGGCACTGGTGTCAGACAGAATGATGTTAGGCATAACACACCTTTGAGAATGTTTAACAAGTTTTAAAGATACATCTGACAAGACCTGTTAACAAGTCTGCTTTACTCATATCTTGCAAATGTTCGTAATGCTGTGTTTCTTGTCCCGATGTCGCGTCAGCGGCATGGAAGGCGGTACTCAGTTGTTTCATATGGCACAGGAGTAAAACCGCCGAAGCCCGGCGAAGCCGGTACATATTGATAGGTTTCACCTTACCCATCCTGGCCCTGTTAGGCCATACCCGCTTTCAGTCATGATAAAGCCGCTGTGCGCGGTCGGAGTGGTCCCGACGAGGGTTTACCCGAAGTCGGGGCGTATCTCCGCGTTAGCGGGCCGTCAGGGCCGCTTACGAGCGTGTACTGAGAACATCCAGCCAGAAGACTGACAGCGATGATGATGCTTAGTTACAACATTCATAATTAAAAGCGACTCTGTTCCGGCCCGAAGGGCCGGGGCGGGGCCGCTTTTCAGTTATGAGGGAGGGGCTTTGTAGTTTCGGTTCTGCGTTGGACCGGGGTTTTCCTGGT
>DXHP01000075.1 GCA_019113305.1 Candidatus Ignatzschineria merdigallinarum
CTTTGTGTAGTAGCTTTTAGTATTCTCTAGTGACATTCACTTTAAAAGAAAGTTTATTCAATTAACTGAAGTCGGTTGAACTTTAGCGTTATCGAATCAATGCCGGCACATTAATGTTGTCTTTTAGTAAAACTTCTAATTTTAAATCATTGAGTTTGGCATAAGTGCGCGCTTCATGATCATTGCTCAGTTTGACAGCGGTAATATGATTATTCGTTTTATAGATATCGGTGTGATATTTCTTGGTGACATTCTTACGTTCTACACGTCGGGATTTGCCGGGCTCATAGATATGCTTTTCGTACACTTGTTGTGTTAATAATTTATTGGCTTCATCGAAAGTCCAAGTGAAAAACTCTGTCTGCTGAGATTCTTCGCGTGTCCCTTTTTTGATGGTATTGGTGTAACGTAATCCTGTTTTATTCGGGAATAATACGGAAACATTGGTGAGCTCTTGAGGTGCTCTATTGGCGCCAATGACAGCCCAAGGACCTAATACTTGATCCGTATTGACGGTTTCAACAATACGCGCATTTTTGGTGCCAGAAGGGGAATCAACAGTTGCGCAAGATGCGGCGAAAAGGCTGAGACAAATCAGCAAGCTTTTCTGGAGTAATTTCATAATGATGGTCCTAGGTTTGAGCATTTTATTGTGATCACATTGCGATGCAATAATTTGAGGAAAGATTCTCATTCGTACCTTCAACACTATAATTTGCTTTTGTCAGAAGACCAAGTGTTTGCTGTAATTATTATCTAATCATTTTTATATATTCTTAATCTATTTTAATAATTATTAATAAATGAGTGTTTGGTAATTAATGGTTAACAGTTCGCTGAGCACTCGGTTCTAACACACAGACTTTAATCGTCACGCTTTGTCATTACCAGTTTGTTGCCGGAATTGCGAGAGGGTCATATTTGTCATTTTTTTAAAATAACGAGATAGATAAGAGGGATCTTTAAAGTGCATTTTATCAGCAATGATTTCGATAGAATCATGGGTATTAGTGAGTAAACGTTTCACTTCTAAAATCACTTGTCGATCAATTAACGTTTTAGGCGCATCGTTTAAGATTGTTTGGCTGATTTTTGCCAAGTAATAGGGCGTGATGGATAGTTTCTTGGCATAGAACTGGACTGAGCGTTCGTGATGCGCGTGTTTTCCGATGAGATCCCAAAATCGCCAACAAAGTATTTCTTGCCTACTCTGTTTGTGGGTTTGCGTGATCTGATCTTGAGGAATGAGATTAACGACCATTAAGAAGTAGTTTTGTAAATGATTACAAAGCATGATTCGTTGATATTGGGTTGCTTGCTGAATAAACGATGATTGCTGATGCCAAGAGTTTATTAGTGATTTTAAAGCATCGGGAAATTGGATAATAGGATTGTGATGCAGATAACTAAAGAGCGGATTTGGCAGCTGATAAGCGACTTCCGCGGCAAAAATTCGTTTGAGAAAGATGCCTGAAGCGCTGAAATCCTCGGAGCGATCTAACAGCATGACGATAGCATCATCCGCGACAAAAAGGGTCTCTCCTTCTTGTAATAGATAATGTTGAAAATTGACGGAAAAATGTGCTGATCCCCGCTCGCATATTAAGAGATTAATATAAGCTAATTGTAGCGGTTGTGATGTCTCAAGATTGAGTGTGGTTTGATGAAAGTAATAATCAATATTTGGTGACCAATAATGGGAGATATCTGAAATCATAGTTTTCTTATTTGTATTTATTTTTGGATATAAAGCGTCAATATTAACATTTAGTTGTCAAAAGTACCTAAACTGGCAAGGTAAAGCCACTGTTTTGAGGCGTGTTTTTTTCTACAATAAGCATGGTGATCACATCACAAGATCACGATTGTTTTGAGTAAAAATCATATGAATAGAAATAAAGGAGATTGCAATGATATTGACTACAGAGAGAATGGTATTACGACCTTTCAGGGAGAGTGATGCGAAAGCACTATTTGAATATGCGAAGGATGATCGTATTGGACCGATCGCCGGCTGGCCGCCACATCAAAGTGAAGCAGAGAGTTTAGCTATTATTCGAACCGTGTTTTCAGTACGAGAAGTGTATGCCGTAACTTTGAAAGGCGATGATCGCGTCATCGGAATGGTTGGCTTATTGATCGGACAAGATAGCAATTTTAAGATTGCCGATAATGAAGCGGAGCTGGCCTATTGGATCGGTGTGCCATATTGGGGAAAAGGATTAATTCCTGAAGCATCGAAAGTGGTTATAGAACATGCTTTTACAAGCTTAAATATGGCGGCACTTTGGTGTGGGTTCTATGAAAATAATACCCAATCATTTCGGGCACAAGAGAAATGTGGTTTTAAAATTGTGCGGACAGAAGCGCAGCAATATAATCAGTTTATGAACGAGTATCGCAAAGAGCATATTAGTTATCTTTCAAAAGAAGAGTGGCTTAATCATGTCAAAGAGAGAACCTGTTGATATCCGCAATAAATCTTGGTTGCGGCTTATCTTGAGTTAAACAGGATGGATGGTGCTGACACTTATGAAAAAGGAGAAGCGATGAATGCTTCTCCTATAGTTATTGATTGGTGAATCATCTGAAATATCTTTAGATTGCTCGCAAAATCTATTTTTGAGATTGACTGATAAAGCTGGTCATTAAGTTCTTGTAATCAGAAATGTATTTTGTGAAAAGTGCACCTAAACCTTCCACATCATTGCGCCAATCTTGATGGAGTTCACAAGCAACACCAAACCATGACATGAGCTGAGCGCCGTTTGCGGACATTCGATCCCACGCGGCATCACGGGTAATTTGGTTAAATGTGCCGGAAGCATCGGTGACAACGAAGACTTCAAAACCTGCTTCAAGTGCAGAAAGTGCGGGGAAAGCGACACATACTTCGGTCACAACACCGGCAATGATGAGTTGTTTTTTGCCGGTTGCTTTAATTGCATTGACAAAATCTTCATTATCCCAAGCATTGATCTGTCCTGGACGTGCGATATACGGCGCATCAGGGAACATTTCTACAAGCTCCGGCATTAATGGACCATTCGGACCTTCTTCAAAACTAGTTGTTAAAATCGTGGGTAAATTAAAATATTTAGCAGACTCTGCAAGCGCAAGGACATTATTTTTAAATTTGTCAGGATCAATGTCGCGTACTAATGAGAGTAGACCCGCTTGATGATCAACAAGTAAAACAACGGCATCATCTTTATTTAAACGTTTATAATCTTTTTTCATGGAGTATCTCCTTGTAATATAGAGGGTGTTGACTTCGATGAGATAAGATTAGCATGTTCATAAACATGGAAAATATAGCTATTTTTGAAAACAGTAATGCTTGAAAGGCACGAATCTGTTTAAATGAAAATAGACAACAACCCTACAAAGTAAGAGAGATGAGATATGAGAAATATACCGAAGTTAGAAACGGCGAGATTACTATTGCGCCCTTTAGTATTGGATGATGCGTTACGGATATTTCATAACTTTTCACAAGATTGCGTGACTGAATTTTACGATCTCTCAACCTTTACTAAAATGGAAGAGGCGATTGATCTCATCAATAATTGGAATCAGCGCACGGCAAATGGGGAAGGTTTGCGTTGGGCAATCACTTATAAAGAAACGCCTGAGTTATTGATTGGAACCTGTGGATTTCATAATTTTTCGAAAGAGAATAATCGCGCAGAAATTGGTTATGAGTTATCGCCAGAAGAGTGGGGAAAAGGCGTGATGACAGAAGCGATTAGAGAGATGATTGCCTATGGTTTTGAAACCTTAGAATTACATCGTATCGAAGCCTTTATTGATCCGTTAAATCATGCTTCTCGGAAACTGTTACAAAAAGATGGCATGAAAACAGAAGGTGTTTTGCGGGACTACTTCTTTGAAAAAGGTCGGTTTGTCGATGCGGAAATGTTATCGATTTTACGAACAGAATATCAAGAGAGTTAATGTTCTTATGCTGACGGAAGATTGTCAGTAATATTTAGACAGGCAAAAACCGTCATCGTTGTAATAAGTGATGACGGTTTTTTGATTGATGAGTTATTGAAGAAGCATCACCAACAATACAATTAATAGTAAGAGCGGATAAGCGCGAGCATAGATCTTATCGGGAATATAATGCTGTAAACGAGCGCCTATTTTAATGCCGATAAAGGCGCTGATAATCAAAATTCCGGCAGCTTTGAGGTAGAGAAAGCCGACGAAACCATTGCCGAAATTAAAACCTTCCGAAGTGGATATTAGTAGGTAAACGATCGTTGTTGTGATTGCCATGGGAAGCGTTAAGGGATTTGCCATGGCGGCAGCTTCTTTCATGAGTGCACCGCGTTTCCGCATGAGTGGAACGGTCATAATACTGCCGCCAACGCCTAACAATGCCGCAATTGTGCCGATAAAAACACCTAAAATAGCATCATATTTTCTCTGAAGATTTTTAGCTTCAAAAGGGTTTTGTGTAGTAAAGCTTTTGGAAAAGAGTGCATCAATGATCGTGATCACTAAATAGATTATAAAAATCCAGCGAATCCATTCACCTTGCACGATTGAAGCGATAAAAGCGCCAAGACAACCACCAAGAGAGATTGACCAGAGGAGCGGTTTGATAATCTGCCAATCGATCAATCCTTTTTGGTGGGATTGATAGCTAGAGATCGCTGCTGAGAAAATCATGATGAGCGCTGAAGTTGCTACCGATATTTGCATCGCATAGAGCGGAATATCACCATCAGGATATTGTAGTAAAAGATAAGTGTAAAGTAGTGGAACGGTGACAAATCCGCCGCCAAAACCAAAGAGAATAGTGGTGATGCCGGAGAGAATGCCGAAGAAAATCAGAAGTGTCATATCATCAATTCCTTTTTGTAGAATCAAAAATGAGCAGTCAATTAGATAGATCGAAAGGTGTATTTTAAGAAAAAATGATCCGGCATTCTTTCGCAGATATGACAATAATTATCGAGTTTATGCCATAATTATTTTGATCAGTAAAAGTATCGCTTTTTTAATTTTTTATCTGAGATATCAGATTAGTGATTTGGAATTAATGAACGGCAAAGGTTATTGAAGATGATCGTTTCAATTTAAAAATAGCGTCTGCGGCTGCTGATAAGAGATTGATAAAACAGCAATAATTTCTCATCAGATCATCAGGTAAATTTTACGGCAACTAGCAGTATTGCGCTTTTTAGGAGAAGTATTGGGATGATTCATCAGCTTGAGAGTACGCCAAGAACGGTGATTGCGCTTGCGACCGATTATGAAGATGGCACTTATCTGCCTCCGCATTCCCATCAGCGATCACAGTTTCTTTACAGCATGCAAGGCATGATGGATGTCACAACATCTGCCGGAAAATGGCTAGTTTTGCCGTATCGCGGCGTTTGGATTCCGGCAGGAGAAGATCACTCGGTGACGATGCTTAATGCTTCGACACGAAGTCTTTACATTAATACAGAAGATCATATGATTCGAGGTATGCAGTGTGAAGTTGTGACCGTTTCGCCGTTACTTCACTCCTTATTATTGGAAGCGGTAAAGTTACCGCTGTTATATGAGGAGTCGGGGCGTGATGGTGCGTTAATTTCACTCTTATTGCATGAAGTGCGTTTAGCTAAATCTTTGCCGTTTTATACGCCATTACCGCAACATCCGGCATTGTTAGTACTTTGTCAGACATTTATTCAAGCGCCGACTATTGCAAGTTCTCCACATGATTGGGCTCAGCAAATGAATCGCTCTTTACGAACATTCTCTCGTTTTTTTCAAGCAGAACTTGGTATGACTTTTGGGGAGTGGCGGCAACATGTGGTGTTAATGTCGGCATTGATGATGCTCGGGAAGAATCTGCCCATTACGACTATTGCCTTAACATTGGGATATGAAAGTCCCAGCGCTTTTTCCGCAATGTTTAAAAAAGCGCTAGGACGTTCGCCAAGTGAATTTATGAAGTCAGCTTGATGGTTGTTGGTGGGATATGAGCTCATGATCTGTTGTGCTTCTCCAAGCGCAATCTTTCTAGTGATGCTCCACTGAGGAATATTTACAATCTTCTATTAATCTCGCATCAGCCATGATAGCCATTATGTTTAAACCGAAGCTCATGTTACGAAGATTTGCTCGGTAAACATTGAATCATAAGTGCCACGCCGGCAAAGATAAGTAACGCGATGCCGAGCGATGTCATGGTTCCGACAAAGATCAGCCCTATGCCAATCAGGCAATAGTAAAGAAAGCCTAAAATAGCGCCCGCAGTGCCCAACGTATGCTGATAGTTTTTCAATACAAGCGATAAAATATTGGGGATCGCAATACTGTAAGCGAGCATAATGCCGGTCATTGGTAAAATGAAGCACCAACCTGATTCTAAAATGGTCAGTAATAGTGCAGAAATTAGCGCGATAGCAATTGCTAATATTATCAGTTTTTCGCCGGAAAGTTGATAATGACGGATTAAACGGTTATTTAAAAAAGCGCCGAGAAAAGTGCCTAATCCTAGCAGCAGCCCGCTCAATCCATAGAGACGATTATCGAGCTGCAAGTTGTCAAAAATGAAAGGTGCGAGCTGATAATAGCTAAAGAGCATAATGTTAAATGCCGCGATCAGTAGCGCGTATTTCCAGATCATCAGATCTTGTATCATCGCTTGCAAGGTTTGCCAGAAAGGATGAACTGAGTGATTCTCCGGCATTGTTTCAGGAAGTTTGATCAAGCTCCAGATCATGAGAAATGCGCCGATCATCGTTAAAAGGGTAAATACCGCTTGATAACCGCCGATTGTCACCATGAAAACCCCAAAGATAAGTCCTAGAATTGGGCTTATCGCCAAGGCAATACCAATAAGCGAAAAAAGATAACGAAGTTGATCGCCACTAAATTGATCGCGAATCATGGTTTGTGTGCCGATAGAGCCGATGGCGGCGGCAAATGCCATCAAGATTCGCGCACCTAACAGTGCCGAAAAGTTGGGGGCAATCATCGCTAAAATTGCCGCGATGATATAGAGCGTTAACGCGATCAGTGTTGTTTTTCGGCGACCCATTCGATCACAGAGCAATCCCCAAGCCGTCACACCAAAGGCAAAAGCAATGAAGTAGACCGAGAGCGTTTGTGTTGCTTGGGTTTGGGAGATGGCAAATCCTTCGGCAATAAAGGGTAATGCCGGGCTGTAAATTGTTTCCACGATTTGGGGAAACATCACGAGTGCAATGAGTAAGATCAGCGGTAACCTTGTCGTTAAAGCGGATTGTTGATGAGTCACGAAAGATTCTCCTTTATCAAAAGTCATCATGCTTGTGAGCATTGATGAATAATCGGTTTAATAATATGGGAGCTATCGTAATCTAGTTTGAATTTTCGTATTATTGATAGAAAGACAATTGATGTTTGAAATCGGACAAGTTGCGTCATAAAATCGTTGTCAAAAGCCAAAAGCCAAAAGCCAAAAGCCAAAAGCCAAAAGCCAAAAGCCAAAAGCCAAAAGCCAAAAGCCAAAAGCCAAAAGCCAAAAGCCAAACACCAAACACCAAACACCAAACACCAAACACCAAACGACCCAAAGTAGAGTAGAGAGTATCCAAGGCTGGAAGGATGCTGTTATTGCTGGCACGGGATCTGAAGAAGCTTGCAAGCATTCGCTCCAGCGATGTATCAGCTTTGAAAAGTGCTTAATCGTCATTGCAGATTCATCATAAAATGACATTGTTTCAACATCAGTTTAATAGGAGAAAAATCATGGCGTGGATTGAAGCTGATGCACCATTTAATGCCGATGAAATGCCGGCACCGATTATCGGGATTGCTTCAAAGCTGGTTCGACATGATTCAGGAATGCACCTTCATCAAAAAGGGCAGTTACTCTTTTCAGAAAAAGGTGCGATGACGATTATTCTTGGCAATAGAATGTCGGTACTGCCGCCGCAGCGATTAGCATGGATTCCACCGGGATTAGCGCATCAAGTACAGCTCAATGAAGTTGTGAATTATCGCTCCATCTATATCGATGCCGGCATTTATTCGCATCTTCCTCAAACGCATACGATCTGGACGGTTTCACCATTACTGCGAGAAATACTTGAAGTGATCGCCCTTTCTGATTGGGAAACAAATTGGAGCGCCGGCAATCGGGCTGGCAATTGGCTACAAGTTTTATGGGATGAACTCACCTTTGGGGAAACAGCGAATATGCAGCTCCCTTTGCCGGCAGATTATCGTTTCCAGAAGATGGATTTTGCCGAATTACCGCCGGAGCTTTATGAGCTTGCTAAAAATATTGGTGCCAGTGAAAAGACGATTACGAGAATATTTCAACGTGAAACCGGTTTAGGCTATCAAGCTTGGCGGCAGCAGTGGCGTTTGCTGAAATCGATTGAACTGTTAAGTGAAGAGATCTCGCTCATAGAAATCGCCTTGCAGTTAGGATTCTCCAGTGATAGTGCTTTTGCGCAATTCTTCAAAAAAATGACCGGGACAACGCCGAAGCAGTATCTATGATTTTCATCATCAAGAGAGATATGCGAAATGCCGGTATTTATAATAGAATAGGGCTTCGACCGTGATGAATATTGATCGCTATTGATTGTTGTAGATTGTTATTAATCATTATTGATGGATATGATTCAGGGGACTTACAGATAGTTAAGATGTGATTGAAATCGTGATTTTAACTATTTGGGTTTAGGATTAAAGAGGTTTTAAAATGTCTAAGAAAAAAGGACAACAAGGCAGTGCGCAGATCGCCGGCAATAAGCGTGCGTATCATGATTATTTTATTGAAGAAAAAATTGAAGCTGGCGTTGAATTACAAGGC
>DXHP01000076.1 GCA_019113305.1 Candidatus Ignatzschineria merdigallinarum
ATATTTCTCACTTCATAGATATAAAATATTATCAGAGCTAAAAAGGTTAAATACGACATGGATAAATTACTCCCTTATCTTCAAAAAATCGCTTCTACATTAGATCGACTAGAACCTTTTCTCCCTCCCGATAATAACGCTATTAACTTCACAGAAAACCACGCCTTTCGCTGGATTAAAAGACGTCATTCATCATTTGGTACACTGATTGCGATAAAAGACCCTGCCTCTGTAAACTTCAAGCAATTAAAAGGGGTTGATCGTCAAATTGCACAAATCCGACAAAATACCGAACAGTTTATTGCTGGATATCCTGCTAATAACGTCCTCTTAACAGGCTCTCGCGGCACTGGAAAATCATCAATCGTCAAAGCAGTTCTTGCTAATTACCATGTAAAAAATCTTAAAATGGTCGAAATTGATAGCGATGATTTAAGTGACTTGCCTGAGTTATTAGAGATTCTCGAAAACGCACCTCACTATTTTATTATCTTTTGCGACGATCTCTCCTTTGAAGCTGGTGACGCTTCCTATAAGCCACTAAAAGCAATGCTTGACGGTTCACTTTCAAGCCCAGCAAAAAATATCTTGCTCTATGCAACATCCAATAGACGTCATCTTCTCCCTGAATCAATGCAAGATAACCTTAATCAATATGAAGCAAAAGAGATTCATCCAGGCGAAGCTATCGAAGAGAAAATATCTCTATCAGAACGCTTTGGACTATGGATCAGTTTCTATCCCTATTCGCAAAATGAATATCTAGCAATTGTGAAAAGCTGGATCAATGAATTTGATCCACAAATTGAATATAATAAAGAACTTGAACGAGCCGCATTACAGTTTGCACAAATGCGTGGATCACGAAGTGGGAGAGTAGCTTATCAATTTGTCAAAGATTTTGTTGGTAACTATCACCTTCACCATAAACAATAACACTCTATCCAATACGGGTAATTACGAGAAAGGAAAGTAACAATGTCGACCTATATGGCTAAGGAAATCTTAGATATCCCTAATGTAATTGAACGACAACATGAAGAAAATGCCGCTGTTCTCATTGAGCTCGCAGAATATCTTAAAAGAACCAAGCCAACTCAAATTATTACACTTGGTAGAGGCAGCTCAAATAATGCTTCAATCTACGGAAAATACCTTTTTGAAACAGGCTTAGGTATTCCTGTATCTGTTGCCGCACCATCTCTTTCCACAATTTACAAACAACCCTTAATTGCTAAAAATGCCGTTTTAATCGTCACCTCACAGTCAGGAAAGAGCCCTGATCTCGTCAATTTTGCCCTGATGATGAAAGAGCAAGGCACGAAAATTATCGGTATTATTAATGATGAAAAATCACCTTTAGCTAAAGAGTGCGATTTCCTTTTCGGCATTAAAGCTGGCGAAGAAAAAAGTGTTGCTGCTACGAAAAGTTTTGTTGGTAGTCTTTCCATTTATGCCGCGATTTTTGCGGCATGGAATGAAGATAGCGAACTTGCTGAAGCCCTTATCAATCTCCCCTTAACACTCGATCAAGTGGTAAATAGTGAATGGCCAGAGCTTATTGAAAGCCTTTCGCACGCAAAAGATCTCTTTGTGATTGGCCGCGGTGTTGGTCTTAGTGCTGCTGTAGAGGCCGCGCTAAAGCTCAAAGAAACCTGTCAGATTCATGCGGAAGGAATTTCTGCATCAGAAATTTTCCATGGATCAGTATCACTCATTACACCACTATATCCTGTGATTAGCTTTGTAGGCTCGGATGCTTCACGCGAATCATGCTTAGAAGTCAATAAAAAACTCGAAGGATATGGCGCAAAAGTATTCTCGCTTGACCATAAAGCCAGTAGTGAAACAACCTTAGTAATTCCTAAAGTTCATCCATTATTACAGCCTCTTGTACAAATTAGTGCTTACTATAAAGTGATTGAAAAACTCTCTAATCATCGTGGACTCAATCCGGATGTCCCCCCTAATCTGAAAAAAGTGACTGAAACACTTTAATCTGAAAAAACGGATCATACCTTTATAAGAAAACTCAAAATATTATTTGAAACTCAAACCTCATGACCGAAAAAAATCATGAGGTTAATTTTCAATAAAACGGCAAACAAAACGATATTGGGAAACTATTTATGATGAATCAATCCCCACAATATGCATTATTAGCCCCTTCGATCTTCGATGGGGTTATTTTACATTCTGATAGCGCTCTTTTAATTCAGGATGATCATATTATTGATCTCGTATCACAATCCCATATCCCTTCGGAATATCCACAATATACCTTTGAAGGCACTTTGCTTCCTGGATTCATTGATCTACAAGTTAATGGCGGTGGCGGTGTTCTTTTTAATGACGCTCCGACCATTCAAGGCTTAACAACAATCATCGAAGCCCACCAAAATCTTGTAACAGCCGCTATATTACCAACGCTTATCACCGCCGATGATGCAACCATTCTTGCGGGATTGGAAGCTGTGAAAACAGGCATCGAACAAAACATTTCGGGATTACTCGGTATTCATATTGAAGGTCCTATGATTAATCCTAAACGAAAAGGCATTCATAAGCTCACTAATATCCGTATATTAAATGACGAGATTCTTGAAGAGATATGCAACAACTCAAGCTTTACACGTTTAGTGACTTTAGCACCAGAAATGGTACCTTTAAAGCTGATCGAAAAGCTTAAAAATGCCGGCGTGATAGTATTTGCCGGACATACAGAAGCATCACCGAATCAATTAAACGAAGCAATCTCTGCTGGCATGACCGGTTTTACCCACCTTTATAATGCCATGCCACAAATGGAATCTCGCAATCCCGGCACAACCGGTTTTGCTATTCAATCAAAAACTGCTTACGCTTCTATCATTCACGATACTTATCATGTTAACCCCCTCATGGTAAAACTAGCTTATCAAAGCAAACCGAAAGGAACTCTTTTCTTGGTCAGTGATGCCATGAGCTCCATCGGCAGTTCTCAAACAGAGTTTATCCTTGATGATCAAATGATTTACGTGAAAGATGGCAGACTCACAAATAAAGCAGGAACGCTTGCTGGCGCACATGTCGATATGGCAACATCTATCTTAAACTCCATGAAATATCTTGATATTTCAGTAGATGAAGCATTAGCAATGGGAACGTCTACACCCGCAAATGTCATTCAATCACAGCAATATGGTTACTTAAAAAATGGCTATAAAGCTGTCATCAATCAACTTAAAGATGGTAAAATAACTTCGGTTTCATTAAAAAATCTATCTTAAGTAAGGTTACTCGCTATGAATGGCATCATTCTGATTCTTGTTTGTTTAATTGCCGGAAAAATCGTGACTCACATGATTACCTGCAAAAAAGAATTCATCTATTCACTAAACCGAGTTGCTATTACCATCGCCCTACCGGCATTGATCCTAGATAAAGTGCATTCTCAGGCTTTTTCGCTCGAAGCGATATTTCCCCTATTATCACCTTGGATCCTCTTTTTTCTGACAATCATTCTTGTCTACATCATTCGGATATTTATTCCAATGTCCCGAATCACCATGGGAACATTGATTCTTCTCGCCGGCACAGCGAACACCTCTTTTGTAGGAATTCCTTTAATACAAGCAATGATGGGAACCGAAGAATATTTAGGAATAGCACTATGGATCGATCAATCTAACTTCATTCTTCTCTTTACTCTAGGCGCCTTTATTGCAGACTTCTACAGTGGAGAGAGAGTATCTATCACCAAAAATTTACGTATTTTAGCAAAATATCCTCCGATTATCGCACTCATACTCGCTTTTTTACTCAAACCTTTCACTTACCCTGAATTCATTACCTTTACGCTAGAATCATTAGGATCATTAATCACACCACTAACAATGATCTCTATAGGCGCCAGCCTGACACTTCCTAGCAATAAACGCCTAGTAGGCTATCTCTCGATAGGATTATTCATTAAGCTAATTCTCTTACCTCTTGCGGCGCTTATAATCATCTTATTTATCTACGCATCACCGAACATCTACATCAATCAGATTGTTCTGATGCAAGCTGGGATGGCTCCGATGGTGATTGCCGTCATTATCGCCCTAGAAAAAGGGCTTGATGGAGAATTAGCATCCATCATGACCGCGATCGGCATTCCTCTCTCCTTCCTAACCGTGCCACTTTTTTACTATTTGATTATCTAGAGATGCCATTCACTCATCCTAGTAGTAGTTACAACCATTTGTAGATCAAAATAACAATACAAAAAAGTGCTAGAGATGAACTTCCCTAGCACTTTTGCTTGATCGATGATTTTCACATTATATAGCCATTTTGGTTTAAAAAGAGCTTTTATAACTGCTGGCGCGGAATTATTAAAAAGAGTGTAACCATTCTCTCCAGCCTTGCATCGACTTTTAAATAGAATTTTTAATCAGATCATCTCAAACCGATTTCACTATAAAAAACTAAAAAGCCTACAATAAATGACTCTATCGATCCTACGATTTCACGTATTCACTATTCTTTGTAAAGGCTTCAAAATCAAATAGATCTGTATCACAGAGCTGAGATAGTCGAATATTCTTTGTCGCACGGAAAATATTTTCAATTCTTCCCGGCACTTGCGCTTCCCACTCTTGTAAGAGCTTTTTAACTTCTTGGCGCTGCAAACCATCCTGCGATCCACAAAGATTACAAGGGATAATTGGAAATGCTTTGATATCAGAATAAGTTTGAATGTCTGCTTCACTACAATAACTCAAAGGCCTAATCACGATATTATCAGCATCATCACTACGCAGTTTCGGTGGCATCGCTTTCATCGCTCCTCCAAAGAACATATTCATAAAGAGCGTTTCCACAATATCATCCCGATGGTGCCCCAATGCAATTTTATTAAAACCATGCTCCTTTGCATACGTATAAAGCGCTCCTCGGCGAAGACGGGAACAGAGACTACACATCGTCTTTCCTGCTTCAATTTTAGATGTCACGATCGAGTGAGTATCTTGCTCAATAATATGATAATTCACGCCGATACTTTCTAAATATTCCGGCAGAATATGTTCGGGAAATCCGGGTTGCTTTTGATCCAAATTCACCGCCATAATTTCAAATGAAATAGGCGCATGTTTTTGTAAAATGAGAAGCAGATCCAACATTGTATAAGAATCTTTCCCCCCCGATAAACAGACCATAATACGATCACCCTCTTCAATCATTTTATAATCCATCACGGCATTTCCTAACTGATGACGAAGGCGCTTTTGTAGCTTTAAAAAGTCCGCATTTTTCTCAAAAGAATCTTCTCGATCTTGAGCCTTCTCAACTTGAGAAATCTCTACTTTTACTGACGCATTTAGATCTTTAATATTGTTCAACATAGCTACCACAATTTTCCATCATCGATATTATTAGGATTGAGCATTTTACGCTAGAAAACCCTTAAACAACAGCACTAAGAATAGAAAAAGCTACTCCTAAAAAGAAGTAGCTTTCCAAATCATCAAGATCAAATAGAGTCTCTTACGAAACGATATCAACCTTTGGTGGATTGCTCATATCAAGAGAGGCTGGATCATCATGCTTGGTATCCATTCCACGAACGGGACGACCTTCCATAATATCCTCTACTTGCGCCGCATCAATGGTTTCAATCTCCAATAAGACTTCTGCCATTTTATGGAGCTTATCAAGATCTTCTTCTAACACTTGCTCTGCACGCGCATAGTTACGATCGATAATTGCACGAACTTCTTCATCAATGAGTCTTGCTGTTTCATCAGAAACACCGGCAGCATTACGCGAAGGACCGCCAAGATACGATTCATTACTATCTGCATACGATCTAAAGCCCATCTTGTCAGATAATCCCCACTCGGTAACCATCTTCTTCGCAAGACCTGTCGCATGCTGAATATCACTCGCTGCACCTGTTGTGACCGCATCATAACCAAAGATCATCTCTTCAGCGATACGACCACCAAATACCATCGCCAACTTATTCTCAAGCCACTTACGAGGAACACTCACATGATCGCGCTCCGGCAATGTCATCGTCACCCCTAAAGCACGACCTCGAGGAATAATCGTGACTTTATACACAGGATCTGATTTTAGACGATACCCAATAATCGCATGCCCCGCTTCATGATATGCCGTTAGCTTCTTATCATCATCGGTCATCTGCATAGAATTACGCGCCGCACCCATCATAATCTTATCTTTTGCTTCTTCTAAATCATATAACGTAACTTCGCTCTGATTTTTACGAGCTGCAAAAAGTGCTGCTTCATTCACAAGGTTCGCAAGATCCGCACCTGAGAACCCAGGCGTTCCACGGGCAATTTGCTCAATATCCACATCACCACTTGCCGGAACATTACGTAAATGAACTTTTAA
>DXHP01000077.1 GCA_019113305.1 Candidatus Ignatzschineria merdigallinarum
CCGATTTTCTTTTCAGCTCTCCATGACTTCTGAAAAGATATCGCCAACAAAAGAGCGTTATAGCCTGCACTATAACGCTCTTTCTTTTGATTTTTATTTTATAGTTATTTCGCTTTAAAATAGCTGCGATAATTGCTGGGACGAGATTGGTAAAAGTGTACAAACATTCTCCCAGCCACGCATCACCTTTAAAAGTGAGCTTCACTATTCCCTTTAAAACTAATCCGCCATCAAATCTCTTTCAATTCCTTTTCCAACTTAAAACACGCCACTTCATGCGGCAATCCTTTTGCATCAAAATATGTTTTAATCTCCGGTTGAGATTGCCGGCATTGATCAAATGCATGCTGACATCGTGCATGAAAAGCACAACCTTGCGGCGGATTAAGCGGACTTGGCAATTCACCCGTTAACGTAATTTTCTCTCGCTTGTTCTCAGGATTTAAACGCGGCGTTGCCGATAAGAGCGCTTGTGTATAAGGATGCATTGGTTCAGAAAAGATCGCCTCTTTTGAGGCCTTTTCCACGGATTTTCCTAAATACATCACCATTACATCATCGGCAATATGTTCCACAACGGATAAGTCATGAGAAATAAAGAGATAAGATAATCCAAGTTCATCTTGGAGATCCATCATGAGATTTAACACTTGCGCTTGAACAGATACATCTAACGCAGATACAGGTTCATCAGCGATTACGATATCTGGATTGAGCATCAACCCTCTCGCAATCGCAATTCTCTGACGCTGTCCACCGGAAAACATATGCGGATAGCGCTCATAAAACTCAGGCCTAAGCCCAACTTTACCCATGATCTCCAATACTCGCTCTTTTCGCTCTAGGCTGTTTAAGACAGTATTGATGAGCAGGGGCTCTTCCAAAATAGCACCAACTTTCTTACGAGGATTGAGCGAGCCATACGGATTTTGGAAAATAATCTGAATCTTTTGCCGGCGTAATGCTGCCATCTTGGGATCATTTTTCAGCAGCGATTCCCCATTGTAAAGTAGCTCTCCCGCAGTCGGCGATTCAATCATCGTTAAGACTTTTGCCAGCGTTGATTTTCCGCAACCAGATTCCCCAACAACCGCCAATGTTTTCCCTTTTTCCAAAGCAAAAGAGATCCCATTCAGCGCTTTCACTTCACCTTTCCCTTTCAGAAAACCACGACTCACCGGGTAAAATTTAGCTAACTGATTCACCTTTAAAATCGGCATAACTTGTTGATCAACCATGATGAATCTCCTTGATTTGAACCGGTGTTAAAGGGAAATGACATTTCACTAAACGCTCTCCAATAGGCATTAATGCCGGTTCAACCTGCAGGCATTTATCCTGTTTATAAGGACACCGCGGATTCAACAAACAGCCCAATGGACGATCATATTTCCCCGGAACAACGCCCGGCAATGATTCTAAACGCGCTTCCCCTTTCGAAAATTCCGGCAAAGATTTCAACAGCGCTTCAGTGTAAGGATGAAATGGCTCACTAAACAACTTCTTCGATTCAGCAACTTCCACCACTTGTCCGGCATACATCACCACAATTTTATCAGCAGATTCTGCCACTAATGCTAAATCATGGGTAATCAATAATAACGCCATCTCTTGCTCTTTTTGTAGCTTGAGCAGCAGTGACATGATTTGCCCTTGAATCGTCACATCTAATGCCGTCGTTGGTTCATCGGCAATCAATAGTTTCGGGCTACAAGCAATGGCAATCGCAATCATCACACGCTGACTCATCCCGCCGGATAATTGATGCGGATAGAGATTAAATCGATTCGCGGCATCCGGAATTCCCACTTGTGTTAACAACTCAATCGCTCGTGCTTTGCGCGCGCTTCTTCGTCCGCCTTGATGCGCTTTTAAAGTTTCCATAATTTGATAACCAACGGTGAATGAGGGATTCAGCGAGGTCATTGGATCTTGGAAGATCATCGCCACATCATCCCCTAAAATTCGTTGGCGTTCCTTGCGCTTCAACGTTTGCAGATCTTTGCCATCAAATTCTAAACGCTCCGCAGTCACCGTTCCTGGAAAATCAATTAAACCCATAATCGCAAGTGAACTGACTGATTTACCAGAACCAGATTCCCCGACAATGCCAACCACTTCCCCTTTATCTACGGTATAACTGATCCGGTCAACCGCCCGAAAGCGATCGTTTTTTTCCCCAAACTCAACGGTTAAGGTATCCACTTTTAAGAGTGTCATAATATCTCTCCTTCCCTTAAACTTTTAGCTTAGGATCTAGCGCATCACGTAAGCCATCGCCCATGAGATTAAACGCTAATACTGTTAATAAGATCGCAATACCGGGGAAAGCAACCACCCACCACGCCGATTGCGCATATTGCAAGACATCTGAGAGCATTGTTCCCCATTCTGGTGTTGGCGGTTGTGCACCCATCCCTAAAAATCCTAATGCCGCCATATCCAAAATGGCATTAGAGAATCCCAGTGTCGCTTGCACAATTAATGGTGCTAAACAGTTGGGCAAAATATTAATAAACATTTGTCTGAAATGACCTGCGCCGGCAACTTTCGATGCGACGACATAATCTTTCTCCATTTCACTCAATGTCGTGGCTCTCGTTAAACGTACATAGTGCGGCAACGCGACAAAGGCTAAGGCGATCGATGCATTCACAATTGATGGTCCAAAAATCGCGACTAATACCAATGCTAATAACAAACTTGGCAATGCGAGCATGATATCCACCACGCGCATAATCACCGCTTCAATAACGCCACCAAAATAACCGGCAAGTAAACCTAAAGTAATGCCGAGAATGAGTGAAATCACCACCACAACAACACCTACAAGCAGCGATAGCCGTGCGCCGTAGATCAAACGACTTAAGATATCCCGTCCGACATCATCCGTTCCTAGAATAAATTTCCAAGAACCGCCCTCCATCCAAACCGGCGGCATTAACAGACTTCCCCGAAATTGCTCTGCTGGCGCATGTGGCGCAATAAAATTCGCAAAAATCGCCACTAAAACAATAAAAACAATGAAGTATAATCCAAGTACAGCACCTTTGTTTTTACGGAAATAAAACCAAAACTGTTGCAAGGCACTTTGAGGCTTCTTCAGCTCTAATAATTCTGGCGCAACAGGACGATTTGCCTCTAATGCCATTTCAGCATCTTCCAAGATCACATTCAGATCATGATTATGATGTTTCGTCATCTGATCCCCCTATTTATGTCTGATACGAGGATTTACAACCCCGTAAAGCAGATCAACCACAAAATTCACTAAAATAATGAGCGTTGCCACCAATAATACGCCGCCTTGAACTACCGGATAATCTCGGCGCTGCAGCGCTTCTATAAGCCAACGTCCAACGCCAGGCCAAGAAAAGATCGTCTCCGTCAAGATCGCGCCGCCAAGCATCGTTCCCACTTGTAATCCAATCACCGTCACCACCGGAATCAAGGCATTACGAAGCGCATGAATCAGGATAATTCGTCCCTTACCTAAACCTTTCGCCCGCGCCGTTAAAATATAATCCTCACTTAAAACTTCAAGCATAGAAGAACGTGTCATTCGCACAATGACCGCAAGTGGAATCGTTCCAAGCACAATGGCCGGCAAAATAATATGATGTACCGCATCTTTAAAATCGCCAGTTTCTCCAAAGAAGAAAGTATCAATCAGCATAAATCCTGTTAACGGATCCCGATCATCTAAAAAGACCATATCGCTCACGCGCCCAGACACCGGCGTTAAATCTAGCTGTACAGAAACGAGCAAAATTAGCATCATTCCCCACCAAAATATCGGCATCGAATAACCAGTTAAAGAGATTCCCACGGCGGTATGATCAAACACAGAACCGCGTTTTACGGCGGCTAAAACGCCAGTCGGAATGCCAACCACTACCGCAAAAATCATGGCACAAATGGCTAACTCTAATGTTGCTTTAAAACGCGGGACAAACTCCGACCAAACTGGTCTTTGAGTTACCAAGGAATTCCCTAAATCACCGTGAAAAATCCCTTTGAGATACTCCCAATACTGCACAATATAAGGTTGATCATAACCAAATTGTGCACGAAGCTCGGCATATCTTTCGGGTGTAATACCTCGTTCTCCGGCAAGGATCAATATCGGATCGCCGGGAATAAGATGAATAAAAACAAAGGTCAAAAGCGTGATTCCGATAAAAGTCGGAATAATCATGCCCAGACGCCGAAAGAAAAATTGAATCATAATAGTTCCATGATGGCTGGTAAAAGTGGTGATGAAATGAGAAACAAAAGAGCGCCAGCATCGAAACTGGCGCCTTTCTAACTTCCTTAAAGATTCAAGGATTCATCTCATCAATTTTTAAAGAACAAGTTGAGATTGAGAGATTGATTATTTCTCTTCAACGCCCACTTGGTTGAAGTTATGCGTCCCTAATGGATCGATAATATAATTCACAACTTCTGTACGCACTGGCATATAAACGGTTGAGTGCGCGATATTTAATACAGGTTGTTCGCGATTTTGAATCTCTTGCGCTTCACGATAAAGTGCAACACGTTTATCTTGATCCGTTGTCGAACGCGCTTCTGTCAGAAGCTTATCAAAATCTTCATTACACCAACGTGAGTAGTTCGAACCAGAATTCACGGCATCACAGCTTAAAAGGAAAGAGTAGAAGTTATCCGGATCGCCATTATCACCCGTCCAACCCATCAGAACCGTGTCATGCTCACCATGACGGATTCGTGTTAAATACTCGCCCCACTCATACGTCACGATATTCGCTTTCACCCCAATTTTCGCCCAGTCAGACTGAATCATCTCCGCCATTCTGCGCGCATTAGGATTATAAGGACGTTGTACCGGCATTGCCCAAAGCGAGATCTCTAAACCATCAACGCCCGCTTCTTGTAACAATGCTTTCGCTTTTTCAACGTTATATTCATAATCCTGAATATCATCGTTATAGCTCCACATCGTTGGCGGAATAAAGTTCTTCGCCACTTGCGCATTCCCTTGGAAAATCGCATCGATAATATCGGCTTTATTCACAGCCATGCTTAATGCTTGACGTACTTCCAGCTTATCAAGCGGTTTTTTATCCATATTAAAAGCTAAGTAACCAATGTTTAATCCCGTCAGCTCTTTCACATCGATATTGTTATCACTCTTCATGCGATCAAGATCAGCAAGATTCGGATATGGCATCACATGACATTCCCCTTTCTGTAATTTCGCATAACGAACTGCCGCATCTGGCGTGATAGAGAAAACCAAGCGATCCACTTTTGCCGGATCTCCGAAATAATCATTAAACTTCGTATATAAAATACGAGAATCTTGCTGATATTGTCTAAATTCAAATGGTCCTGTTCCAATCGGTACTAAGTCGATCTCTTCAGGTTTACCTTTTGCTAATAGCGCATCACCATATTCTGCCGAAAGAATCGAGGCAAATGCCATCGCAAGATTGGCTAAAAATGGAGATTCAGGGCGAGTTAACGTAATCTTCACCGTGTAATCATCGATTTTATCGACCGAATCAATCAGCTCATTGAAGCCCATTGCTTCAAAGTATTCGAACTGACGGCTCGAAACATTATGATAAGGATGATCCTTATCCATCTGTCTTTCAAAAGTGAAAATCACATCATCTGCGTTAAAATCACGCGTGGGTTTAAAGTCACGATTACTATGAAACTTCACGCCTTTACGCAGATGAAAGGTGAACTCTTTACCATCTTCACTCACATCCCAAGACTCGGCAAGGCTAGGTTCAAATTCTGTCGTTCCCAATTTAAATTCTGTTAAACGGCTATAAATGGGAATACCGCTGGCATCAAAGGTTGTCCCCGTTGATGAGAGCTGTGGATTAAATGTTTCTGGAGAAGCTTCTGAACAGTACACCAATGTAGATGCACTCGCACTTCCCATCGCTAAAGCACCGACGATCGCGATCGCCCCAAGGCCTTTTTTAACGCCCGCACTTAGCTTTGACAATATTAAATTATCACTCATGATCTCTCCTTAAATACCTTTTGATAGCGGTAGGTGTTTCGTAATGTTTTTTTAGTATTTTTATAATATTTAAAAACCAACAAGGATTGTAAATACCCTGTTCGTATTAACGAGCCGATCCATTCATGAATAACGCATAAATCCCCTATCAACAATAAGATAGGGTTTTGTTTTTATCATTAATTTCAATCTGCTCTTCTTAATGATTACCTGTAATCTTAAAAAATTGCAACATTTACTCGCTGATTTTCAAAAAATCATAAAGCTTCATTGATATAGATAAATATTTTTGCCGTAATCCTGAACATTCTTATAAAAAAAGAGAGTTGTGGTATTCACCAACAACTCTCTTTTTTAATTCAGTATGGTTCAATAATGACGATTTTGAAAAACTTAAAACCACTGCAATACCCATTGTGACAAGGGATTACTCGGTTCTAATAAAAGCTTAATCGCCATCGCAACACTCATCACAATTAAAAGCGGACGAATCACCTTGCCCCCATATTTTACGGCAAAACGCGCGCCCAATTGCGCCCCGATAAATGCGCCGACCGCCATCAGCAATCCTAAGACTACTTGCATCTCACCTGAAAATGCGAAGATCGCAAACGAGCCAATATTAGAAGCAAAGTTCGCCAGTTTTGTTTCTGCAATCGCATTCACCAATGTTGAACCAAGCATTAACACAAATGCCACCATAAAAAAGGAACCGGTTCCAGGACCAAAAATGCCATCATAAAAACCAATGAGCGGCACAAATGTTAATAAGAAAAGGGTTCGAGAGATCTTGGCGCGCTTCTCACGCCCATCAAGATTAGGGGAAAAAACAAAATAAGTCGCCACCGATAACAGCAGTATCGG
>DXHP01000010.1 GCA_019113305.1 Candidatus Ignatzschineria merdigallinarum
GATATCTGTTTAGGTGGTGCTTTTATAGAATCAAAAATTGCATAGACATGAAGATTCATCAATCTAAACAGTCAGAAATAGTCAAAGATAGTCATACTGTGCTTTTAGAAATAAAGTTCATGATGTTATAACGTGATGCTTTAAAGTCGTTATTCTGTATATGGATAGCGACTTTTTTGATTTTATGAATCAAAATCTGGTGAATAACATGGGATAAGCGGCTTGAGTATTGTGATCAAAACAAGAAATTTTCACTAATGACAATGACGTTGTTGTTCGCCGTATATTACTAAACCTCAATTGATAACAAATCTCAATTAAAGTAAACTATCATCACTTCTACAATAATAAAAGAAAGAGCATGAAATTACTTGAGCTGTTTGAATCCTTTATCAATCCTTTTAAATCTCATCCAGATGAAGCGCCGCCGCGAACCTTGTTTGCATTCTATTGGCATTATGTGAAGCAGGTAAAGTGGGTTTTTGTTGGGCTGTTAGTGATTGGTTTCTTTGTCTCTATTCTTGAGATTGCACTTTTTAGTTATATCGGCAAGATTGTCGATATGGTGGAATCGGTAAGTTCTCCTAAAGAACTCTGGGCTGAGCATTCTGGTGAATTTATTTGGATGATGACCGTCATTGTTTTACTAAGACCTATTGCGTCCTTAATCCATAATCTCGTTATGAATCAGGCATTGACCACAAATTTTACTTCAATGATTCGTTGGCAACAACATCGCTATGTCTTAAAACAGAGTATTAACTTTTTCCATAGTAGTCTATCTGGTGGCATTGCAGCTCGAGTCATGAATACGGGCCAGTCAATTCGAAATTCGGTGATTATGTCCACGGATTCTATGTGGCGTGTCGTGATTTATGCCGTCACAACAGTTGTGCTTTTTATCGAGGTGAATTTCTGGCTAGCCGTTCCGATTATTCTCTGGATTTTAGCGTATATCGTGCTTTTGAGTTACTTCTTACCTAGAACTCGTAAACGATCGCATCGTTCTGCTAAAGCGCGTTCAAAGCTGATGGGGCATGTGGTCGATAGTTATAGCAATATCACGACCTTAAAACTTTTTTCTCATAGTACTAAAGATGAAAATGATGCGAAAGCGGTGATGCGTGAGCAAACAGATGCGGCGCTCTATTCTACGAAACTATCGACGGCTATGGACTTTTCATTAATGATGATTAATAGCCTGTTAATTGCCGGTACGGTTGCAGTTTCGCTCTATCTTTGGGGCGCATCATTGATCACTGCCGGCGCGATTGCTTTTACAGTGAGCTTAGTGATTCGTATTAATACGATGTCGAGTTGGGTGATGCGAGTTGTAAGTCATATTTTTGAAGATATTGGTAGTGTGCAAGATGGTATTAAAGTGATCGCTCAAGAACGTGAGGTGATTGATCATGAAGGTGCTAAGACTTTACAAAATGTTGCCGGCGAAGTGATATTTAAAGATGTTGATTTCAATTATCATCCGGCAAAACCGATTTATGAGCAGTTGAACTTACATATTAAAGCGGGAGAGAAGATTGGTTTAGTAGGTCCATCTGGTGCCGGGAAAACGACACTGACACAGATACTCTTGAGATTATATGATGTGAAAGGTGGTGCAATTACGATTGATGGGCAAAATATTACAGAAGTAACGCAAGATAGCTTGCGCGAAAATATTGGCGTTGTGACACAAGAACCGGCATTATTTCATCGTTCTATTCGTGATAACTTGCTCTATGGAAATCATGAAGCGAGCGATGAAGAATTATTTGAAGCATTGAAGAAAACAAAAGCAGATGAGTTTGTCCGCGAGTTAGTGGATCAAAATGGGCAAAGAGGATTAGATGCTTTAGTGGGTGAAAGTGGTGTCAAACTTTCTGGAGGTCAAAGACAACGAATTGCTATTGCCCGTGTTTTATTAAAAGATGCTCCGATTTTAATTCTCGATGAAGCAACATCGGCTCTTGATTCAGAATCAGAAGCTGTCATTCAAGAAAACTTGGAAGTCTTGATGGAAGGAAAAACCGTTATCGCGATTGCTCACAGACTTTCTACTATTGCAGAAATGGATCGTTTAATTGTGATGGATAAAGGGGTAATTGTAGAAATGGGAAGTCATCAAGAGCTGATACAAAATAATGGAATTTATGCTTCTTTCTGGCGTAAGCAAGTTGGGAAAGAGAGTATCTAAAAATGATGTAAGTATTTGAATATAAATTGTATTTTTGATATTAGTTGTGTGTTTAAATAAAAAACCTTGTAGTTGAGTTGCTACAAGGTTTTTTTGTAGTGACTGTGAGAATTTTACAGGGTAACCTTACAGGTTTTAATATCCCAATAATGTAAAACGATTCTACTGATTTTCGTGATATGTACTGACTGTATATTTTCTGAATTTTATCGGTTCTTTTTTTAATTTTAATGAGAAATAACTTACTATTTTGTGCAATAAAAAGTCACAAATACCGACTTTTTTGCGATAATTTATACAGTTTTTAGTTGCTATTATGAAAAATAGATTTGACAAAGCTGTGAATTGAAGCGTACTATCTCATTCACAAATTGCAGGTACCTCGTTAGGTGAGGCTCCTGTACGGAGACATGCTACTGCCCAGAAACGTCCAAAGACGCCAACGGGTTTGAACAGAAACTATCGAGTTAAGGTGGTTTATAACGTAGCTAGAAAAACAAACATTTTCTTATGCCGTACAGTGCTAAAGCTCAATGAATTGGAGGGATCAACGCATGGAGCTTTCTGTCGTCTATCGATAACGCTTCTATGCGTTATCATGTTGTGCTAATACAGAATTGTAAAAGCGCACCTTCTTCATTGAGGGTGCGCTTTTTTGTTATGGCTTTAAAAAAAGCTTCTTATTACATACATTTAATCATAAGGAGTTCAGTCATGATCACAACAAACCATGCTCATGTACAACTCAATACAATGACTCCAACAGTGGAGCATATGAAGGCGAAAACGATTTGGATTAATCTTGTTTCACCGCCACAATCGAAAATTAGTTCTGTACTTTCGGCGTTATCGTTGCCAAAAGATACTTTAAAACAACCGCGTACCAGTTTGTTGAAAAAAATTGGGGATGTCCTGTTACTGAAACTAGAGATTCCTCAGAGAAATCTACCAAATTCGGCGATTCCCTATCAAGTAATGATGCTGACGATCTTAGTGAAAGAGAACAAAGTTGTGACAATTAGCGAGGGAGATTGCCCTCTTTTGATGCGCCTAGAGCATGAATATTTGGTGAAATGGGCAGAGCAAGATACGACGAGTTTTGTTTATCGAATTTTATCCATTACCACGAGTAGTTTTTTGCAAGCGACGAAGGAAGTCGGGGAAACGATTGATCAAATCGAAGATAAGCTGAAAACAGCCTTTAATAATCGCAGCGTTTATAAGCTTTTAAATCATAATAAAAGTTTCCTTTTTTTTGCTAAAGCATTAAAGCGAAATCATCAACTTTTACTCTCATTAGAAGAAAAAAGTTTATTAAAAGCAGATAACGAACAAGACTTAATGCTCAGTGACATTATTGTTGAAACGGCGCAGGCAGAGAATTTAGCAAGAATTTATAACGCAAACTTAAGAAATCTGATGGATGCTTATTCGGCATTAATAGAAAACAATTTGAGTCTGTCAGTGCAGTATTTGACGATTTTCGTCACGATATCTGCGATTCCTATGGCTGTTGCAAGCTTATATGGTATGAATACGCCGTTACCATTTCAAGATGAATCATGGGCATTAACTTCACTTGCAGGATTAAGTGTACTGCTTGTGATTGTGGTTCTTGGCATCTTTAAAAAGAAAAAATTGATCTAAAGATCAGAAAAAAGGAGAGACAACTATGTTAAAAATTTATAGAAATGGTCAAGATGCAATGCTAGTAGAAGAAGCCGTTATTAGACCGAATAGTTTAGTCATGATGATTAATCCAACGGGTGAAGAGATTAATCAAATCACTAGAGATTTTTCGCTGCCAGAGAAATTTTTTCTAGATTCATTGGATAAAGATGAAAGACCGCGTTTAGAACGTGATGAGCATGGTTATTTAATTGTTTTGAATATTCCGGTGAAAAATCCGAATAGTGCCTTACAAAATGAAGCGCCATATATTACTTTACCGCTCGGCATTATTCACACGGAAAATAATATTTTCTTAGTAAGTAAAGAGCCGCATCCTATTTTGATGGATTTGATTGCCGGAGAATATGGGGCTTTTCAAACAACAATGAGAACGCGTGTCACGTTACTGCTCTTTAAAGCGGTCGCAAAGCATTATGATGATCACTTAGGATTTATTAATGATGAAGCTGGAAAGTTACAGCAAAAATTACGAGCGTCCTATCATAATCGTGAGCTATTTAGTTTGATTAACTTGAATAAGAGTTTGGTCTTTTTCTCAACATCTCTTTCGGCATTAGCGATCTTATATCGTCAAATTATGCAGGGGAGAACCTTAAAGATTCATGATGATGAGCGCCGATTATTGAATGATATTTTAGTTGATATTGAGCAATCTGCTGAAGTTGCCGAAATGCGTCGGGAGAGCCTGAGTAACTTAATGGATGCTTATGCGGCAATCGTTCATAACAATTTAAATACGGTTCTTAAAACATTAACGGCGATTGCGATAGTCATGATTATTCCCACGATGATTGGTTCGATTTTCTCCATGAACGTGGCATTACCTCAAGAAGAAAATCCTGTATCAACGGTTGTGATTGGTTCTGTAATGGTCGGTGTGAGCTTATTGTTATTACTCGTATTTTACGTGAAAAAATATATTCGTCTGTGATGGTTAATTGCGCTGATAATGCTCAAAAAAACTGATTTATCCTACAAAAAAATTTTAAGAGGAGATCTGCCATGATCCAAATTTATAAAAATCTGATGATGAATACTTACCATCATGAAACAGAAATTACGGAGAATAACTGGATTCGAGTTGTGAATCCCAATGAAGCGGAAGTATTTAAAATAGAGAGAGAGTTGAGAATTCCTCGTTTTTTTATTGATGAAGCATTAGATCTCAATACGCGTCCGATGATTGAAGAAAAAGAGGGTGTTACATATATGATTATTCATATTCCCTATATTGATGCAGCAATTGAGGCAAATTCTCAAGGGGTGAGATATCGCACGATTCCTTTAGGAATTGTTTTGATGGATTCCCATTTTGTCACGATCTGTTCTATTGAGGCAGATATTTTGCTCAATACCTTTATTAAAAACTGTCAAGGTTTAGGGGCGCATATGCAAGTACAAAATACGCTAGATCTTTTGCATCATGTAGCCCAAAGATATCTGCGATTAATGCATACCATGGAGTATGAGATTGCCGAAGCGGAAGAAGAACTTTCACGTTCGTATCGTAACTCTGAGCTTTATACATTGCTCTATCTAAACGATGGCTTGCTCTATATGACCATCTCTTTGAAGCAGATGTTGTATCTCATGCGCAAAATTAATAAAGAGCAATATTTAGAGATGTTACCAAATGGTGTCGAGTTATTTGAAGATACGATTATTGAGTTGGAGCAGGCCTATTCTGTTGCACAAATTAATCAGCTCAATTCTAATAATGTGATGGATGCTTATGGTAATATCATTCAAAATAATGTGAGTCATGTAGTAAAGCTCTTAACGGCATTAACAATCGTTTTATCGATTCCAACGTTGATCGCTAGTATTTATGGAATGAACGTACCATTGCCATTTCAAGATGAACCAGAAGCATTTAGTATTTTAATTGTTGCGATGGTTATTTTGAGTGGAATCGTTGCCGGATTCTTTTATAAAAAGAAATTTTTCTAAATTTAATGTAAGGCGATTAGGGTCGTTATCGTTATCGTTATCGTTATTGTGATCTTAGATAGATCATTCATTATTCATCAATAGAAGGAAGGTTGAATGAACGGTCATTCATGAAGCCCTTGGTATTACGATATCAAGGGTTTTTTCATTAACGTTTTTTTGCAAGCCAAATTGAGCGGTATCCGCAAGATGGATCTTCTAATTTATAGGAGAGAAGACCAAATCCATGCTCGATAAGTAATCTGCGGTATTCATCAGGATCTAAACTCGAATGATAGAGCTCATGACCATTAAAGTCGCCAATTGCTTCACCATTTTCATGACCGCTTGTAAACATTAAAGGCGCACCAGATTTAGCGAGTTGTGAAAATCGCGCAAACATCTTCTTTTGTTCATCTCGTGTTAAATGAAAGAAACTATCCCAAGCAATAACTCCTTCATATTGAGTTGTGATAGGGAAAGACCTCATATCCTCAAGCTGCCAAGAAGCGGATGGAAAAGCTTTTTTTGCTGATTTGATGAAGGGTTTTGAGCTATCGATACCCTCAATATTGAAGCCGTAACTGAGTAAATACGCGGCAATGGGATAACCTGATCCGCAACCTAAATCGATCACATTTCCTGCTGGGGTTAGTTGGTCAATAAATCGATCTAACCACGATTTTTCCACAAATTCTGATTGTGCGCGCATTTTTTGCCAAGCTTTGGCATATCGTTTATAGAGAATCGGGATATATTGTGCTGATGGATGATCCATAAAGCCCTCATGCTTGATTAAGACTAAGAGGGCTTAATGTAATCTTTAGTGAATAAAGTCGCAAGCCTTAATATCTTGCGGTATCTAAACCATCCAGTGTTGTTCCCAGCTCTTTGCCAGTCTCTTCGCAATAGATAGCCTGTTCTGTCTTATGAGTACATGCAGGTGTTTCTGTTTTACGATGATTTTTTTTAACCGTAGCACGATGTTGTAAGTAGCGATTGTGAAGGTTATTAGCAATAATCATACTACAAACAATCGCAACCCCCATGAGTTCAAATGGTTGAATAGAATGACCTTGAATCATACGAATAATAATCGTTGTGACCGGCGCTAAGTTGATAAAGAGTACAGCATTAATTGGCGTTAAGATCTGTACGCCTTTATTCCAACCTAAAAGAGCGAATAGTCCTGGTAATAAAATCATGAATAAAAGATGGTATTTCACCGAGATAATTTCTGTCACTGTAGGGACTTCAATTTTACCCATTAATGTACCGGCAATGACGACTGCAACAGTGGTTCCCATGCCGTAGATGATGGATAGTGTTGAGTAGCGCAGAACAGACCATCTGGGTAAACGGGAGCCGCCAATGGTGTAGAGCGCCCAGCCTAAAGCGGCGAGAAAGAGTAAAAATAATGGCATTAAACGACCGCCACCGAGAATTGTGGAGAAATCGCCATTGGTGACCACAAAGAGAACGCCGACAAATGCAATGAGGATTGTTCCTAGCGTAAAATTACTAGGTCTTGCTCGATAATAAGCCCACATCACCATTGCCGAAATAATCGGAACAGATGCTTCCATGATGGAAGCAATTAAAACGCCGGGATCACCTAATTGGTCTTGGCCGATAAAGATTAATAAGTTGTAAACTGTGAATCCCATGGAGCCGAAAAACCAGATCATAAAAGTATGACCTTCTGTTTTAAAAGCAGCAGCGCCTTCTTTAAAATAGAGAATTACAGCAAGAAGAAGGGCGACAGGTACATAGCGCAGTAATGTGAAGTAAAATGGGCTAATGACTTTAAAGATCTCTGCGGCAACCGGGAACATTGCGCCCCAAGAAGCACTTGCAATAATCAATAATAATGCGCCATATAGTAAATTTTGACGGCTTGCCATGATATATCACTCCATTCACAATCCCATTTTGGGAGGTTGGGTTATTACAATAGTTTTTAGTAATGTTAATTAGGTCATCTTTTTTTTTGGGGTTAGATCTTTAAAACCCTTCTCGTGACGTTGCTCTACTTTAATCTTCCAGCACTATCTTGTAAAACGATTAATAATATTGGTTGAGATCATTTTTAGTGATATATATAATGATCAAACTGAAAATTACAGAAAAGAAGTAACATAAGTGACAAGGAGAGAGATGATGAATGGGCGAGATCTACGGATATTTGTAAAAGTTGCAGAATTGGGATCGATTAGTCATGCGGCAAAAGCGCTGAATTATGTACAGTCGAACGTGAGTTCGAGAATTCAGAAATTAGAGGAGGATCTCAATGTGGTTCTTTTTTTTAGAAGCAAGCAAGGAATGCAGTTAACGCCAGAAGGAAAAGTGTTGATCGATATTGCTTATAAAATTATTGAACTCTCCGATAAAATGATGCAAGTAGCGCGTTCCGGCGGGCAGCCTGTAGGCAAATTGGAGATCGCATCGGTAGAAACAGTGATTAAATTACCACTGATTCTTTCGAAGTTTAATAAAAACTATTCTAGCGTGGATCTGCGTTTAGCAACCGGCGTGACAACAGCATTGAGAGATAAAGTTTTAAACTACCAATTAGACGGTGCTTTTGTTACTAAGAGCCGCTTAACAAGTCATCCAGAATTAACAGAAGTGGATGTTTTTGAAGAAAAACTGGTGTTAATTGCAGATCATCATGCGGATGATTTAATAACATTATTAGAAAGACCATTACTAACCTTTAGTGATGGTTGTGGCTATCGTGCAAAATTTCAGGAATGGTTAAAATCCATAGGGCGAGATTTAACGAAAAATATGGAATTAGGAACACTTGAAACAACTTTAGGAAGTGTGATTTCAGGGTTAGGAATTGCCTTTGTACCTTATTCGGCAGTCGCTCATTATGAGAAAACGGGATTGATTTATTGCCATGAATTGCCGGAAAAATATAGTGCAATTACGACGACATTTATTTATCGAGGAAATGAAGAAATTAGCCCTGTTTTACAAGCTTTTGTAGAGACCATCGATCTTGCTAAAGATGATGCAATTTCTCCTTTTTATCGTTTCTAAAATTGAATATAGCGGTGATATGGATCACCTGTAGCATTACAAGGATGTTATATGAAAAATAAAAAATTGACCTATATGGGGATTGGGCTTTTTCTCTTTTTAGGAATTGCATGGATTGCACTTGAGTATTTAACAACATCGAT
>DXHP01000078.1 GCA_019113305.1 Candidatus Ignatzschineria merdigallinarum
TTTATGATGAGTGGGTATTTTAAAAAGGGATTTGTAGCTGATTAAGTTCATTATTAAGTGCTTCTTTATCAAGATCAATATTGGCGATAGAAAGGCCGATTAAGCGAATACCTTTATGGGGTTTTAGTGCAATATTCTCTAAGAGTAATAGTGTGACTTGCCAGAGTTCATCAAGATTATTCCCAAGGGGAAAGTGGGTCGTTTGACTGCGGGAAATTTGCGTGAAATCTTTATAACGAATTTTTAATGTACAGTTTCTGCCTAAAAATTGACTATTGATCGAACGAGAAATAAGCTCTTTTGCTACAATTTCTAGCTCTTCAATAACTTCTTCTTTTAAGGTTAAATCATCAAAAAAAGTCTCTTCAACGCCTAATGATTTTTGTGGTTGAAAAGGATCGACAGCACGATGATCAATACCGCGAGCATAGCCATAGTAGCTTTTTCCAGCTTTACCAAAGTGATGAATGAGTAATTCTTCTGATGCTTGCAATAGTTCCTTGCCAGTTTGAATGCCGAGTTCATGCATTTTTTTGGCGGTGACTTTCCCAACACCGAAGAAATCCTCGATTTTCAGTGTTTTTAAAAAGGCAATCGCATGATCTTCCGTAATCATAAATAACCCATTAGGCTTATTGATATCAGAGGCAATTTTTGCGAGAAATTTATTATAAGAGATGCCGGCAGATGCGGTTAATCCTAAAGTATTGAATATTTTCTCTTTGATTTCTAGCGCAACTTGCTCTGGGGAATCAATGTCTTTTAAATTTTCTGTAACATCTAAAAAAGCTTCATCTAATGATAATGGTTCCACCAATGGGGTATATTCATGAAAAATTTTACGAATAGCTTGTGATACTTCTCGATAACGAGAAAATCTCGGCGCCGCAAAAATAAGGTGAGGGCAGAGCTCCAATGCTTTTTTAGTCGGTAATGCCGAGTGAACGCCAAATTTTCTGGCTTCATAACTCGCAGCAGCAATTACACCGCGTCCTTCGGAAAATCCTACGACCAATGGCTTTCCACGGTATTCAGGATGGTCATGCTGCTCAACGGAAGCATAAAAGGCATCCATATCAATATGTATAATTTTGCGAGCAGTTGAAGTCATCTGATTGTAATGGAGTAGGATTGAAAGAAAGATATATAGGATTATATGGGTTTAAGACATTTCAGGAAAGATTGTTGGCACGGTATTGATAAAAAGCATACAAACATACCTTCCGGCGAGGTATTGTCTTTTAAAAAATCTATCATTTGGGTAGTTTAAAACGGCTGTCATACTGCAAATGTGATTTTACGATCAATAGATCACCTGATAAAGAAAAGTCACCGCAAATGCGATGACTTTTGGTAAAGCTATTTATCTGAGCTAACAAACATTATATTGTTCATCTGTTAGCGTTTAGATTTTTTACGTCTCTTTTTTTGTGACTTATTACTAGAGGCATCATCTCGTTTCACTCTTCTTGATTTTTTGGAACGATCTTTCTTTGAAGAGTCTCCTTGATGCTTATTACGAGATTTTTTCGGAACAGCTCGTTCGCCAGCAGATTTTTTATCATTTCCACCTTCAATAACTGGTGAGATGAGTTCAAAATCAATATGTTTAGTTTCAGGATTTGAATCAATGACTTTTACGCGAACAGGGTCACTCAAGCGATATTGCTGACGAGTTTTCTCGCCAACTAAGCGGTGGCGCGCATCATCATAGATAAAATAATCACCTTGTAGTTGTGAGATATGAACTAATCCTTCAATGAAGATATTCTCTAACTCTATAAACATTCCAAAGCTGGTAATACTGGTGATTTTCCCATCAAATTCATCACCAATGAAACGCTCAAGATATTTTGCTTTTAGCCAATCCATCACATCTCTTGTGGCATCATCAGCACGGCGTTCTGCCATCGATGTATGTTCCCCCATTTGAACCATATGTTTTTCAGGGTAGAAATGCTCTTTATTGCCATTTTGTAAAATGAGTTTAATCGCACGATGTGTAATAAGGTCAGGGAAACGGCGAATCGGTGCTGTAAAATGCGCATAATGCGTTAATGCTAATCCAAAGTGACCATCATTTTCAGGCTGGTAAATTGCTTGGCTCAATGAGCGAAGCATCACGGTCTGAATCATGTTAAATGCCGGCAACTCTTTCGCTGCTTCTAAGGTGTTAGCGTAATCCATCGGCGTTGGAGTATCGCCGCCAGAAAGCCCAAGCTTGAACTCTTTTAGGAAATCACGCAAAGCTTTGAGTTTAGCGCTATCAGGATGCGGATGCACACGATAGAGCACAGAGAGTTTCGATTCTTCAATAAACTTCGCTGCTGCAATATTTGCCGTAATCATGCATTCTTCAATGATTTTATGAGAGTCAAAGCGTTCATCTGGAACAATTTTGTCGATCTCGCCATCATTGTCATATAACACGAGCGTTTCGACGGTATCAAAGTCGATGGTTCCGCGTTCATTTCGCGCTCTACGAAGAATTTTATAAAGCGCATAAAGATTGTCAAGATGCGGGACTAATGATTCATAGCTTTCACGAAGTGTGCCATCGCCATCAATAATATTTTGCACTAACTCATAGGTTAAACGTGCATGTGAACGCATCACACCTTCGAAGAATTCATAGTGAACTAAATCACCGCTCGGATCAATGGTGAGCTCCGCCATCATAATCAGGCGATCAACATCAGGATTAAGCGAGCAAATACCATTGGATAGCTTCTGGTGTAGCATTGGCACAACATAGTTCGGGAAGTAAACAGACGTTGAGCGTAAATATGCATCACGATCAATCGCTGTTTCTCGGCGAACATAATGCGCAACATCTGAGATTGCTACATAGAGTTTATGATTGCCGTTATCAAGTTTTTCACAGTAAACCGCATCATCGAAATCTCGTGCTGTAATGCCATCAATAGTGACTAATGGTACGTTGCGATAATCTTTACGTCCGGCACATTCTTTGTCTGTAACGGTATCCGGAATTGCATCGATTTCCACTTCTGTCTCTTTGGAGAATTTGTGGGGAATATTATGCTCTAAAATCGCTTGCATAATTTCGATATCAACGGTCATTTCTTCACCAAAAACTTCGCTGACTTCTGCTTTTGCAAGATTGTTTTCACCGGGATATTCCGTAATTTTAATACGGACAATATCGAGGTTTTTTGCTTTCATGGATTGGGCATCATCTACCAAAAATTCTTGGATAATTTTGCGATTTTCAGGAATGACGGAAGAAACACCATCATGTCGATAAAATCGACCAATCAGTTCTTGTAAACCATGTTCAATGACTTTGACGATTGAAATAATACGGCGACCACGATTATCAACACCGGTGATAGCTGCTTCCGCCGTATCGCCATGAAGCACATGCTTCATTTCGTGTGGTGGAATAAAGAGTGAGGATTCGCCGGGAACATCTAAATAACCATAACCTTCGGCATGACCAGAAACGGTGCCGATATAGGTTTTATCAGGATTGATGATTTGGAGATGATCTTTTTGATCGATATAAAGCGCACCTTGACGAATCATCGCATTCAGACGGTTTTCAAGCGCATCAAGCTCCCAATTCTTGCGGAGTTTAAAGATCGCCGCAACTTCTTCAAAATCGAGATTTGATTGGCTGTGAAGTAATTCTAAAATAAAGTTTCTGCTCGGAATCGCGCGGCCATATTGTTCTTTTTGGACGCTATATTCGGCATCATTTTGAAAGTATTTGGCAAAGTATGCTAAATCTTTTGTTATATCATTCACTAATGTTATTTCCTTATTAGGGTAACTCCCACTTTATCTCGGTGATTTCCGCTTCGGGGATCATTCTTACAACGTGGCTATCGACCACATGTTGAATTTTTTCGAGATCTTCAAAAGTAGGGGTTGAAATTTTTATGGTTAAGGTGCCGTCATTGGCATAGAGTTTGGCTGTTTTTTGATCGCCAAAATCAACAGAACCTTCGTTATCACTATATTCGGTGGTGATTTTATGAGCCCAATGTTTGCAGAGTCTGCGAATTAGGCGCATTGGATCAGTTAAAGGGAAAGTGGTTGTTGCATGAAACATCGTTTGTGTCATTTCTAATCAGGTTCCTATCTGTCCGATATATAATTATATTATTATTTAATAGTTATTAAATAAGAGGATGTCAATCATCTTTATAATATTGCATATATATTAAAATTGATTTGCAAATATTGGTGAAATTGATGGCATTAATACGGAGTTTATTGGCGATCACTGTGCTTGGATAAACACTTTATTCTCGCTTTTTATCGGTCGCATTGAGCGCATTAATTTTAGAGACTAGTGTATCAATAAATTTCGAACAAATCTTATTTTCAAGCGGCACTGCCCAAAGATCATCTCGTGTGAGATGTTGGCATTTTGTCGCATCTTTTTCGGTCATGAGGATAGGGGTTTTAATCGGACTTAAATCAGCTTCAGAGTATTGAAAGTGATCCGGGAAGCTACACACATTAAATTCTAGTCCTTTCTTGCGAAGCATATTATAGAAATTTTCAGGATGTGCAATACCGGCAATTGCGGTAAAAGGAATTTTTTGAAAGTCGGTAAAAGATTTTTGAGCTTTTGATTGCAAGTTAATGGGGGCTAACAGCTCGGAATATAAGGAAATAATTTCAGTATCTGTTTGGTGTTGTAATATTTGGAGATTGGCATTATTGCTTAAAATATAGTCAGATTTTTGTAAGCGAGAGATGGATTCTCGCAGTGGGCCTGCCGGAAATATGCGCTCGTTACCAAAACCTTGTTGACCGACTACGATAATCTCTATATCACGATGTAACTGTCGGTGTTGTAACGCATCATCGCAGATAAAACAATCGATATCAGGTTCAGCGGCTAGAAGTGCGATACCGGCGTGATAGCGAGAAGTATCAACCGCCATCGGCGCTTTGGTTTTTTGATAGATAAGATAGGGTTCATCTCCCATTTCTGCGGCAGTCGATTGCGACGTTGCCAGATGTAATGTTTGTGATTTTCGACCAAAACCGCGTGTGAGAATGCCGACTTTTAAGCCTTGTTTTTGCAATGCTTTAGTGATTGTAATGGTTGCCGGCGTTTTGCCAGTACCACCGACATTGATGTTGCCAATGACAATCGTTGCTTTTGGGAGTTTCTGAGCTTGTTGTGCTTTTTTGGCAAGATCTTTGCTGGAAATGAATTGATAAATTTTTGCTAAAGGAAGAAGTAGTGTGGAGATCAATCCTTTAGATTGCCAAAATTTGGGAGTTTTGAGCATCAATTTCTTCCTTGTTAAATGAATGGTGTTACGGCATTGGTTGACTTGATTGACCTGTATCGCAGAATCAGTTTTCAATGACTGAGCTAGAGACTTCTTTCAGGGTTGATACATCGCTGGGGAGAATGCTCGTCAGCAATTATTGCCAGGAGTCTTGAATCGAAGCGACTATATTATCATAGGCAGATTCTAGCTTTAATGAAGAAATTATACAGTAATAACTTCAAAAGCTAAATGTACGAGTCTTGTCCGAAAAGTCATCGTCAATTGGTATTTAATTATCTGATTTAATTCTGGGGTATGTTGCCGGTAAAGTGCTTAATTACTTTTATAATCTTTGTTTTAGATTTTGAAAATAACACTTAGGATACCGACTTCATCGATTGCATTTGTTGATAGAGATAGACTAAGCCTTTAAATATTAAAGTTTCATCAAAGATGATGTTGTGGCTTTTTTTAGAATCGGTATAGTAGCGTAAATTACCGCCGGTAAAAATGATATTTTCGATCAGATAATCTTCTTTCATTACATCGATTAAGCCTTGGATCATATAGAAATGTCCGTTAATCGTCCCAATGCTAATGGATTCAAAAGTGTTAAAGCCAAGTGACGCTGCTTGCGCTTCATAATCCATTTCCGAAAGGAGCGCCGCTTGTGTAAAAAGACCTTTCAAACTTGATTGAATGCCAGGAGAGATTGTCGTGCCGATGAAATCACCCTTTTGGACAACAAATGTGGTTGTTGCAGTGCCGAGCGCAACGACAACACAGTTTTTGTAAGGATAAGTTGCTTCCAATCCATAGAAGTTGGCAACAAAATCAGCGCCTAAAAGATGAATGTTTTTAAGTTTAAAGCGCTCCCAATCAACCGGTAGATCATGACGTAAGCTATAAACTGGAATTTGAAAATTTTGTCCAATTTCACGAATGAGATCATTGAGCCCCGGCACGACAGAAACGTAAACAATCGCTGAAAATTGAAGTTCAAAAGCTTTGAGCTTTCCCGTAATTTTTTGGGTATCACGCAGTACTTCATCTTGACTAATTGGTCTGATGAGCGGCGTTAATGTGCCATCGTTCGTGTCATAAGCACGAAAATCTGCTGTCGTATTGCCAATATCTACTAGGAGTAGCTTCATGATTCCACGCTCTTTTGTACAAAATAAAGGTTCTTATTATAGACCGTTTGCCAGCGAATTCATCTTTAACCATCAATTCGCCTAATTATCTCTCAAGCGATTTCTCAAATAATGCAAAGATAAAGATCGTGATCATCTGTGAGCTTTAAGAAGACGATAAACTGCTCTCAATAAGGGTGAATTTATTGTTTGAGATAAGCTAATAAAGCTTCACAACTCGGGAAGTGGTAATCGGCAAGATCAGGATAAATATTGGTTTCATGATTCACTAATATGGTTTGAATACCGGCATTTTTCCCGCTCGCAAGATCATATTCATGATCGCCAACAATAACAGTTTCTGTTGGTAGAATTTCCCATTTAGCAATGATCTGTTCGATGCCATCTGCCGATGGTTTGGGTGCTGCATTTTCTCTACCAAAGATCAAAGAGGGTTCAAAATAGTGATCCGCTTTGATCGCTTCTAATGTGACTAATGCTAGATTTTGTAAATTGCGCGTTAAAATAGCTAAATCAGAAGATTGTTGATAGAGATATTGTAGAAGATCTTCAGCACCCTTCGCCGGAATCGATTGTTTCGCCAATTTCAACTCATATTCAGCCAGCCACCGTAAACGAGCGTGACGATCAGCTTCTGGGAGATTCTCGAGATTGACTAAGATATCTTCCTCTTCGGGGATTTCGAGAACTTTTTTGACCATTGCAAAATCATGAACCGCAAGTGTTAACGTGCCATCCATATCGAAAATCCAATGACGAATATGACGAATATCTTTGTGATTCATAGCAAATTTATATCCTCAATAATAGGTGAAATTCTTTCAGAGCGCTCTTGTTGGCGCACTTTTTAATGTTCATTTCTTGATAATGATTGTTATCATAGCAAGGATTAATCATGAATATTAAATAAGATCAGAGAAGAGGATTATGAAGATATTGTTGCAGCGTGTTAAAAAAGCGGATGTCGTGGTGAATGAAGAAACCATCGGAGAGATTTCTCAAGGATTATTGGCATTAGTCGGCATCGAGCCGGAAGATAATACTGCGTCTGTTGAGAAAGGGATTGATAAGCTTTTAAAATATCGTGTGTTTAGTGATGATGAAGGGAAAATGAATCTTTCATTGAAAGATATTGCCGGCGAATTATTGCTTGTCTCACAATTTACGTTAGCAGCGGATACGAAGAAAGGTTTACGACCAAGCTTTACTTCGGCAGCATCGCCAGCATTGGGTGAGGCACTTTTTGAGCTCGCAGTAAAATATGCTAAAACTCAGATTGTTAAGGTTGAAACTGGACAGTTTGGCGCAGATATGCAAGTTTCACTGGTCAATGATGGTCCCGTCACTTTTTTGCTTGAAGTTTAGATGTTCTAAGTATGTGTTTGATAGTTGCATTCTCAGGAAAGTCGGGAAATGGTATGCTATAAACTCTGCATCACATCGCTAAGTAACTTGAAAGAGTGCAAGCGTTTTTCAGGATCATAAATCACGCCGGCAAACATCAGTTCATCAACCTCGATTTCTGATAGAAGATCTGTGATGAAATCCCGAGCTGTTTCTTGATCGCCGATTGCTGAGAGACGAAGCATTGAGGTTACATGGCGTTTTTCGAGTGTATTCCAATAATCATCCATTGTTTCAATAGGCGGCGGCGTGAGTTTGCGATCATCACGAATTAATTGCGTAAAACTCTGTTGCATCGTGGTGAATTGGAACTGCGCTTCTTCTGTTGAATCTGCTAAAACCGCGTTGAGGCAGAGCATCGAATAGGGTTTACTTAAATATTGTGAGGGTTGGAAGCGTTCTCTATAGATCTTGAGTGCAGCGGACATATGTGTGGGTGCAAAATGTCCGGCAAATGCATAGGGTAATCCTAAATGGGCGGCCAGTTGTGCGCCAAAAAGACTAGAACCTAAAACCCAAACAGGAACCTCTAAATTCATGCCGGGAATCGCATTGATCTTTTGATTATCTTCTGGGTGAAAATAAGAGAGAAGCTCCATTACTTCGCTTGGAAATTGCTCTGCACGACTAGGATCTCGGCGCAGTGCATGAGAGGTGATTTGATCTGTTCCCGGTGCGCGACCTAAACCTAAATCGATTCTTCCTGGATAGAGCGTTTCTAATGTACCAAAGGCTTCAGCAACCATTAAAGGAGCATGATTTGGCAGCATGATTCCGCCAGAACCGACCCGAATGGTTTCTGTTTTTCCGGCAATATGCCCCATTAATACGGCTGTTGCTGAGCTCGCGATATTGACCATATTGTGATGTTCAGCTACCCAAAAACGATGATAACCCTCTTTTTCACCAAGCTTGGCAAGTGCTACTGCTCGTTCAAAAGCGTGTTTTGGGGTTTCATGTTGATTGATATTGGCTAAGTCTAAAATCGAATATTTCATATCTCTCCTTCAGGACATTGAGGAATCTTCAATGTTAACGGCTCTTTATCGTGAAAAGCGATATTCAAGGAAGATTATTGTTTATATCAATAATATATCGGTAATTACCGATATGATCAATATCAAAAGGGTATTCTTCTATAAATCTATCGTCTGAAAGATTACAAAGTCTTTAGATTGAAATAGAGATTGTGATGACTTAATACCAGTTCTCTTGCATCTCTTGAATTAAGAGTGTGAGCTGATCATCATTGAAATAGAGTGGTCGAAAGTTTAAGACAAACTCTTTAATATCATTAAAGCTCCCACGAAGTTCACAGCTCTCTTCGTTTGGCTCATAACTAAATTGACCTTGTAGATCTGTGAGCTCATTTTCAAGATAGAACTCGATGATATCGACCCATGTAGCGCTGCTGTTTTCTAACTCAAGATCATCGAAAATTTCATAACGATCATGAATCGGGAAGTAGAGACCAAAAAAATCTTCCTCATATTGTAAAATTTCAAAAGGGTGAATTCGTTGTAAGTCTAGATCTTCCATGCGATTTTCCAATAAGTTGTGTCAGGATATTATATTGCGATATCCAAAGTGAAAGTGATAGATTATTTTAGCAAAAAGTAGCATGAATGAAATGATGTTTTATGGATCGACTGGCAATAAAAAAACCTCTCTTAGTGAGAGGTCTTCAATGTGTAAAGTATATTGATCTTATTTCAACGATTATCTGCGCATCTCCTTCGCATTATCCTTGATCATCCATTATCAAGATACTTCGTTGAATATTATAGATCCGGTTCTGGTTCAGGATTGCGATTACGATTGATGAACTCTTTTGGATATTGTGTAAACCCTTTAGTAATAAACGCGAGGTAAACTAATCCAATCATGCCCCAAACTAATCCAATCACAAGTGCCGTATATTCAAGGTTAAACCAGAGGTAGATAATAAATGCCATCCCTAACATTGGGAAAAGAAGGTAATGAACATTATGACCAAAAGTATAACGTTGGCTATCACGAATGTAGTACTGAACGACAACACAGAGGTTAACGAAGAAGAACGCGGTTAAAGCCCCGAAGTTTACTAAGTGTAACGCAAAGTTTAAGTCGAAGAATCCAGCGGTTAAGCAGACAATACCGACGATCACAATGTTAAGTGATGGTGTTTTGTATTTTGGATTAATATAACCAAATACTTTAGGTGGTAAAACGCCATCACGACCCATCACATACATCATACGAGAAACGCCGGTATGCGCTGCAATGCCTGATGCACATACTGCAAGTACTGCCAACCATAATCCTACTGATTGGAAGAATGTCGCCGCTACGAAGCTAGTTAATGATCTCTCACCAACATATAAAAGTACTTCTGGTTGGCTCTCTTCAGGGTTTGCAAAGACATAACCTTGGAAGTAAAGCTGCATGAAGTACGTCATGCCGATAAAGATTAAACCGCCAATAAATGTGGTTAAAAAGATCGCTCTTGGTACTGTTTTCGCAGCATTTTTTGTTTCTTCAGATAATGAGCTTAAGCCATCAAAACCGAGGAATGAGAAACAGAGAATTGCAGAACCCGCAGCCACAGCGCCAATTTGCATATCTGGCGTGAAGAATGGTTTTGTACTTGCAACCGTTGCTTGACCCACGCCATCGAACATGAGGCCTTTAATCACGAGTGCAATGAAGATTCCCATTAATAGTAATTGGCAAAATACGATTAAGGTATTCACGTTTGCAACAAGCTCAACACCACGATAGTTGACATAAGTCATCGCGATTGTGAGCGGGATAACATAGTACCAAATGCTAATATCATCGCTAATAAGCGTTTTCAGATAGATGGTTGCTAGTAAAATGTTGATCATCGGATTAAAGAGATAATCAAGCATCGTACACCAACCAATCACAAACCCAAGATTTGGATTTAATGACTTTTGGGCATATGTATAGGCAGATCCTGCTGATGGATAATAGCGAACCATTTTTCCATAGCTGAGCGCTGTAAACATCATTGCAATTAGCGTGATGATATAGGCGGTCGGAACGTGAGCTCCCGTTTGCATGCTTACAATGCCGAAAGTATCGAAGACAGTCATTGGTTGCATATATGCTAGACCAATCATAATGAGCTGCCACAATACTAATGTTTTTTGTAGTCTTGCAGGAGAGGAAAGTGTTGTAGGTGTAGAGATTGCGTTAGGAGATAACGCTTTTGATTTTAATAACATAAGTTTATTTCCCCCAGCGTTAGAGCGCATGTTAAGAGAGATAAATTAGCCGCGTTAATTCAAATGAATTATTGCCCCCTTGTATCAAATATGGGAAATGGCGTTCCCATAAAAAAACCTCATTTAGTGTCTGAGGTTCGGGGAATTTTACACTTTTTTAAGTAGATGACTAGCTATTTTTAAAATTTAAATGGGTAAAAATTTAGATTAAAAGTAGTTTGTATAGCATGTGTGGCTAAAACAGCCTTTCTATCATCAAATATGAGGTTTTTTTGTGCTATTGAAATCTATGGCGATTTCTTCTTTGATTAATAATATTAATCGGATTTTGCAAAATTAACTGAAATGTTTACATATTGCAATGTGATTATTTGTCACGACAATATTAAATTGCGCGAGATTAGCAATTGGAAGATGGAGAAAAAAGTTCCCAAATTGCTGCATATTTTCTTGCGTTGGTTGATGATTGCCGAATTTAAGTGATTGCCAAAGAAACTGAGCGAACCACATTCCATGACCAATAATGATGCTCCTGTTTTTAAGCGAAGGTAATTCTGTTGTAAATTCTGCAACTCTGCCGCAGAACTCAGTATAAGTTTCCCCCATTTGACCTATTCGTTCGTGAGGATTTCCGTCTTTCCAATAGCACTGAATGAGTGGAAGTTTTCTTTAGGAGGGAGTGTTTTTAGAAGATAAAAGCCAAGCGTATCACATTCATTGAGTATGGCTAATGGCGTTCGGCACGGCTTCCCGAGTGTTTGCAAGATCTCGAGCTTGTTGCTGGGCTTTATGTGTTAGCGGAATGTCGGCATTAGGTAGGTCGATTGAGCTACCGACATTTGAGAGGCTTTCACCGTGGCGAATAAAGATAAATTGTTGCATAGTTAAGAAATAGGTTTTGTGAAAGTGAAAGGGGAAAGAATTAAAAAATCCATCATGATAGTACATGATGGATCTCTAGGTGCGGTTGTTGCGATGATTTAATGAAAAAATCGATCAATCGGTAATGTTAGAAATAACGTCTGCTACGGGGCTTAAATCCAGCAATACTCTGTTCCCAGAGTTTTTCTGTATTTTGACCCACATTTCCCATGCCGCTGAGGTCAAATTCAAGGTAAATACGCCATTGCTTATTA
>DXHP01000079.1 GCA_019113305.1 Candidatus Ignatzschineria merdigallinarum
GTAATTTTAACAGTATTGTGGATGAATTATCACGATCGATAGAAACTAGTGCCGATGTTGTGTCGGTTGCAGATATCACTGTATGTGTTGCGGTACGGGCAACTGATTTAAATCCTTGGGTGTTAGATCGACTGGGATTTATGTTGAGTTTCTACACACCATCACCTCGATTTTTGGTTATTGATTTTGGTTCCGAGGAACCATTTTCAACGGAAATTGAAGGAATTTGTCAGACAGCTGATTCTAAAGTTGATTATATCTATTTGGATGATAAAGACACTTTTTCTGCCAGTATCGCTAGGAATCATTGTTTAGAGTTTGTAAAAACGGATTTAATGTTTTTCACTGACGTTGATGTTGTTCATCATCAACGATTTTTTGGTGATCTTGCGAATATTGCAACGGATCTTGAGCTGCTAACAGCGATTAGAAGAACCTTATTTATGCCGGTTTACCATGTTGGTAAAGAAGCAAGTGAAGAGTTTCAGACATTATCTAATTCTCAGAAAAATATATTTTTAAAAACAGTTAATTATGTTGGGCAAACAACTGCATTTAATAATGTTTGTGATTTTATAGCTCCTTATAGTAATGTCTATCTAATTCATAAGAACTTTTTTAAGATTTCTGGTGGATACTGTAGTGATTTTAGAGGGCATGGCTCTGAAGATTTTGAGTTTTTAGTCAGACTGGGAATTTTATCGTCTTCTATTCCTCTGCCAGAACAATTAAATAAAGATTTTTTTGGACCAATGAAAGATTCCTTCTGGAAGGAACAGGATTACACAGGTTTTAGAAGGTATTTAGAAGCTCTTACAAAAATGTCCGAGAGTTTAGGGCTAGCTTGTTTCCATGTTTGGCACGATAAGCCAAGAGGAAAGGGGTATTGGACAGATCAGAATGACTGGAAAAGGGATACCTTCAATGATGTTCTTGGGCGATATTATCCCCATTTGGAAAACATTATAGAAGTAGATTATTTACCGCGGGAGAAGCAGGCTTTATGTCTTTTTAATGATGTAAACTCTTGGGGATATTTCTTGCCTTTGCGGTTGTATGGGTATCAGTTATCTGCGGTAACATCTATAACAGATGATAATCTACAGAATATTTACGCGAATTTAGAACGCCAACTTTATGATGAGGTTTTTATCTTCAATCCTTATATGAAAAGTCATCAGAAGTATCGGGGAATTTTAGAAGTTGCAAGAAATCTAGGTATTAAGATTACAGTAATCGAGCGTGGAGGTTTACCCAATAGTATTTATTATGCGGATGAAGTTGTTTATGGTGATTCCACCTATAAAAAACTAGATAAAATATTGTCTAATTACCAGTGTCATAATGCTACAGTTACAGAATCTATTATTAAGCGATTAAAGAAGGGTGATGATGTTTTAGAGTCTCAAGATAGTTATGAAGAAACACGGCGACGAAACCTGTTGTTAAGTTTCGCTAAAAGTGATATTTTTTTCATCCCATTACAATTGAGCGATGATATGGCAGTTACGAAGTTTGTTGATGGTTATACGGAATATCGGGATTTTTATGAAGAGATAAAAGAAGTTGTTATTGCGAATCCTGATAAAATATTTGTAATCAAGCAACATCCTTTATCTAAATTAAAGGTGAACAATGATCAATTAGATAATCTTATTATTGCGACAGAACGAGATAATATACATGCATTGATCGATCTTGCATCTGCCATAATAGTCTATAATTCGGGGGTAGGTTTGCTCTCTTGTTTGCATCAAAAGCCAACTTTTAATATAGGTAATGCTTATTACACTTCTCAGAATCTTTCAAAACAGGTTAATTCTATTCAGGAAGCAGTAGATATATATGAGAAGAAAGAATATCAAAAAATTAGCACAGATATACTTGTGAAGTATATCGACTGGTTGGTATTTGAAAGATATAGTTGGTTTTCTGCTGAAAGTTCTATTAGAGAGTTTGCAGAGAGGAAAGCCCACGGCTATAAAAATATCGTGGTGGAGATGTGTAATTTTCAACAGCAGGGATTGATTAATACAGGTAGCAGAATTTCACAATTTCAATTTAGTTCAAAAAGTTATTTGGGATGGAAGGTAGGATTGAATTATGCTAAAAAAAATATAAAGAAAGCAGAAAAGGTTCCATCTGTACCTGTTATTAAGAAAGTCTATCAAGATAGTCCGAATGCAAAAATTATTAAAAGTTTCTTTTTACTTTTTTTAAATAAAAAGAAATATAAAAAATTACAAGAAAGCCCAGAAAGATTTTTTAAAGATTCAAAGAGTAAGTTTGTTAAAAAATTAGAGCCTATATATTTAAAAAGTATTCAAGTAGAGGTTTAACAATTTAGAAGAATAGATCAGGTTTATTTGATTAGAACTGCTAGATATTATTATTCATAATAGAAATTTTATGAAAAATGCTTATACTTAGGAATCTTTTAAACAAATAGGATCACTAAGGTGTATGCGTAAGATAGATATTCAGTTTTCTAGTAATAAGCTCTCTAAAACAGAAAATGTGAGGACTATTTTGCAAGATGAGTTCGCGCAACAAGTATCGTTTTCTATAGGCTGGGGTAATAAACCTAACACCAAAAAAGCACGAGCTTATGCTGAAAAGCATGAGCTCCCTTTTATTGCACTTGAAGATGGCTTCCTTCGCTCTATGGATCTTGGGGTTAATGGGGAAGATCCGTTATCACTTGTAGTGGATGATCTTGGGATCTATTACGATACGACAAAGGCATCCCGTTTAGAAGAGATGATTCTGAATCAATCTGCGTTAGCGAATGATCTCATGAAAGGTGAGAGAGCGCTTAAGCTCGTGATTGAGCATCGGCTCACGAAGTATAATCATGTGTTAGAAGGTTGGCCGGCGCATTTAGAGATCAATTTGGCAAAGCCACAAGTATTAGTGATCGATCAGACGTTTGGCGATATGTCGCTGGAATATGGTTCGGCAAATTTTGAAACGTTTCAAACGATGTTACAAGCGGCAATTGCGGAGAACCCGGATGCCGAGATTTGGATAAAGGTGCATCCGGATGTGCTTGCTGGTAAAAAACAGGGGCATTATTCGGCGTTGATTGCGGAGATTGCCATTCATCCTGAGCGATATCCGCAGATTCATATTTTGGCGGAGAATATCCATCCACATTCTTTGATTGAAAAAATGGATCGTGTTTATGTCGCAACTTCGCAAATGGGGTTTGAGGCATTGATGCTCGGCAAGGAAGTGATCACGTTTGGTGTGCCGTGGTATGCCGGTTGGGGATTAACGGAAGATCGAAACCCGTTAGTAAATATGCCGGCATTTCAAGATCGCCGCCGGCAAGCAACATTTTTAGAGCTTTTTACGGCAAGTTATCTGCAATATTGTCGCTATATTAATCCCTTTACGCAGGAACGTGGCACGATTTTTGAGGTGATCGATTATCTCGTGATGATGAAACGCCGAGAGCGGTTACTACAAGGCGAGATCTGGATTGTCGGATTATCTTGGTGGAAGCGTAAGATTATGTCACCTTTTCTAAAGACGGTGAATAATCAGTTGCGTTTTTTTAAGACGGAAGCAGCGCTTAAGAAAGCCTTTCATTCATTGAATGCATTAAATAAATCAGATCACTCTGATTCAGGTTTGTCATCTCCATCAGAATCACAATTACAACTATCATCGGTATTACGGCAGTCATCTTCGATTCGCCTATTACTTTGGGGCAAGAAGTTTCCGGCATTAGAATCTTTGGCGAAGTCGGCGCAGTTGCCGGTATTACGGATGGAAGATGGTTTTATTCGCTCTGTGGGATTAGGTTCTAATTTGGTGGCACCAAGATCGCTTGTGATCGATGATGAAGGAATCTATTTTGATGCCGGCAAGCCATCCCGTCTAGAGAGAATTCTAGAAGAAACTAGATTTACTACTGAGATGATCGCTGAAGCCGATCAATTAAAGAAGGCATTAGTGGCAGCAAAAGTGGGCAAATATAATGTTGGTAATAGTACGTTGGATCTGCAATTACCTAATGATCAACGGATTCTATTAGTACCAGGGCAAGTGGAAGATGATGCATCGATTCAAACGGGTACACGCGATATTAAGACGAATTTAGGATTATTACAGTATGTCCGAGCGCACAATCCAGAGGCGTATATTATCTATAAACCACATCCAGATGTGGTGAGCGGCAATCGTGTGGGCGATATTCCCGAAGCGAAGACGCTGCAATATGCCGATACGGTTATGGCGGAAGCGGATATTATTGTGTTAATGGAAGTATGTGATGAGCTGCATACGATGACTTCGCTCTCTGGATTTGAGGCATTATTACGAGATAAGAAAGTCTTCTGTTACGGCATTCCTTTCTATGCCGGTTGGGGATTAACGACGGATCTTTACAGACTTGAGAATCGCCGTAAACGAAGATTAACTTTGCCAGAACTCATTGCCGGTACGTTACTCCTTTATCCCGAATATCTCGATACCAAAACGGGTAAACTCACCAATGCTAACGTGACGTTAGCGGCAATTGCAAAAGAACGATTACAAATGCAAAATCAGCGTTTAAAAACAAACTGGCCGATGCGAAAGTGGCAACAGCTACGAGGGTTAATGCGAACATTGAAGTGGTAGGATCGTGTTACACTATCGCCGGCTTTTATCGGAAATCGGTATTGTTCTTTTATAGGTTAATTCGTGGCTGGGGAGAATGGCTGCATGCTTTTAGCAATCGCTCGCCAGCAGGTATAGGGATTTTTGAGTCGCCATCAGTATTTATCTGATTTATCTATTTTGTGACATTGGCGCATAGCGAGGGAGAATGGCTGCACGCTTTTAGCAATTGCTTGCTAGCGAATATAGCGATCTTTGAATCGTTCAGTATTAATCAGTTTGATCATATTGGAGTATTGTCGGAGAGACGTTTTTCAGTAGATACAACCATCCACTGATAATTAAAAAGATTATATAAATCAATGCTTGCTCATTGTGGGCTTCTGTAAAAGCGTAAGTAATCAGGATATTAAGTGTATGAAACGTCAATTTATGCTATTTCTATAGCATTGTTGATATCGCTGTTTGTGGCATTTTACCAGCAGTTTTGCCTTATCATTAGTGGAATGGAGAGTTCTGATGCGCTTATATAATCACTTATTTTGTAATCGTCTGTTTTGTAAAAATATTTCAAGATTTGTTGTTTCGGTATTGTTGCTCGGAGCAGGTTATTCATTCGCACAAGCAGAAAATCCATCCTATCAGGATGAATGGCATTTTCGTATTGCGCCTTACATCTGGGCGGCAAGTATCGATGGGGATTTAGGGCATCGTCATGTAGGAGCGCATCATGTGAAATCGAGCTTTTCAGATATCGTGAGCAATGTGGATCTCTCTGCCATGATTATGGGCGAAGCACGAAAAGGGCCTTATAGTCTGTTATTTGATTTTATGTATATCGATAGCTCTATTAAACATGGTTTGCCGCCGCAAGTACCGGCGAAAGAGATCAAGGCGAGTGGAAAGGTGATTACAGGGTTTGCCGGCGTTGGCTATACTTTCTGGGAGAACTCGCAGGCGCGATTAGATATTGTTGGTGGATTACGTTCTTGGCATACTGATGTGGATTTAACACTCAATGGCGGCCCATTTAATGGTCGCTCTGCCGGTGTGAATAAATCTTGGGTGGATGTGAAAGCAGGGCTTCGTGGTTATTATAAGTTTAATGATCAGTTCTCGATGACGACTTGGGGCTTGGTGGGCAAAGGTGGGGCAAAATCCGATTGGGATGCGGCGCTGTTGCTAAACTGGTTGATCACGAAAGACTTTACCGTTGCGGCAGGATATCGCGCACTCAGCGTTGATTATCGTAAA
>DXHP01000080.1 GCA_019113305.1 Candidatus Ignatzschineria merdigallinarum
AAACTAAAGACTTAACTGAGATTTTAAACTATAAAAGTCAAACTATGCCAATCTAAGGAGATCGCTGTACTCGCTGGCGCGCGATTCATAAAAGCATGCAAGTATTCGGCCCAGCCCTGTAAGATTAATAAAAGTTATTGATATTAATTATTAAAGCGAATCTATTAAAGCGAATCTTACAACTTATGTGTTTGGATTTTAAACCCTAAATCACGATAGAGTCGATAACGATTGCGGCTCTCTTCTAATACTTGCGGATCTTGGGTAATCACTTCAAAAATTCGAAAGAATTGTCCCTCTTTTGCTGCTTCCGGAACAATGGGATGAATATTCATTAAGAGCGAGCGCTTTTCTAAATCCCACATGCGATCCGCAAGATAGATAAAATCATATTCATTGATATCTTCTGCTGTTTCAATCAAGGAATGCGGCAAAAACTCCACATTCGGAACTTCCCATAATTTACGATCAATCGCACGGAGCATCTCTAAGTTATCGCTATAAAGTAGTGCAGGCTCATTGGCTTGATATGCTTTCTCCATCAATTTCAAAAGCAGCTTCTCACGCGCCGCTTCATTACTTGTCGGTAATACATAAAAACTGACTTCGACCATATCTATTTCACTTATCCTTATCACGATGCACCATGGCATTTCTACTGGATTAAACCCTACTCAAATTGTTAACAAGCCAATACAGGTTCATTCGATGAATGTTTGTAATCTTTAGCCAATGAATATCTGCATTTTTTCTCGTTTAACGGTAAAATAATACCATTTAAATTCTGGAAAAATAAGCAAACAATGAAATTTGAACTTCTCAAGACAGATGGTGCAGCGCGCCGTGGTCGTATTACTTTTGAACGTGGCACAATTGAAACACCGATCTTTATGCCTGTAGGAACCATCGCAACAGTAAAAGGTGTTACGCCACAAAACCTCAAAGATATGAATGCCCAAATCATTTTAGGCAATACCTTCCATTTGTGGTTACGCCCAGGTCTTGATGTCATTAAAGCCCATGGCGATCTTCATGATTTCATGAAATGGGATAAACCAATCCTCACCGATTCCGGTGGTTTCCAAGTATTTTCACTCGCAGAGCTTCGTAAAATTGAAGAGAAAGGTGTGACTTTCCGCTCACCTTTTAATGGTGAAAAACTCTTTCTGGATCCTGAAAAATCGATGGAGATCCAACGTGTTTTAGGTTCTGATATCGTGATGGCATTCGATGAATGTACGCCATATCCAGCAACTTATGAACAAGCAAAAACCTCTATGGAGCTCTCCATGCGTTGGGCAAAACGTTCAAAAGATGCATTCGTCCAACAAGAAAACCCGAACTCTCTCTTTGGAATTGTCCAAGGCAGTATGTTTGAAGATCTTCGTGAGCAATCTTTAGATGCTCTCACTGAGATTGAATTTAATGGTTATGCGATCGGTGGTTTAGCCGTTGGTGAGCCGAAAGAAGAGCGTGATCGCGTCTTAGAATTCTTAGATCCTAAAATGCCAAAAGATAAGCCCCGTTATCTCATGGGCGTTGGGAAGCCGGAAGATCTTATCGAAGGCGTAAAACGCGGCGTGGATATGTTTGACTGCGTCATTCCAACACGAAATGCCCGTAATGGACATCTCTTTACACGCTTTGGTGATATTCGTATCAAAAATGCACGTTATGATCTTGATACGCGTCCGCTTGATGAAACTTGCTCGTGCTATACCTGTCAGAACTTCTCAAGATCGTATCTTCGCCACTTAATTCGCACCAAAGAATTGCTCGGCGCGCATCTTGCGAGTATCCATAATCTGCACTATTTCCTCTGGCATATGCAGCAAATCCGTGATCATATTGATGCCGGCACTTTCAATGATTACTATCAGCAGTTCTACAAAGAACGCGCGATGGTTGATGAAGAGAACAAGTAAAATCAGTAACCTGACAAAAGGTTATCTAAAAGGATTGTTAGATAGATGAAGCTTATTAATCGCTATATTCGGCGCGAAATTTTATCCACGTTTGCCGCCGTTCTGTTGGTACTTATCGCTATTTTACTCGTGCAGCGTTTAGCGTTTTATCTCAACCAAGTGATTAATGGCTCTCTATCTCAATCTGCTGTCTTTTCGCTCTTAGGCTTACAGATTGTCCGTTTTATTACCGAGCTTTTACCGCTAAGCTTTCTCTTGGCATCCATTTTAGCATTTGGCAGGCTCTATAAAGATAGCGAGATGACGGCGTTTTATGCTTTAGGCATGCCGGTAAAAAGGCTCTATCGCATTCTATTACAGATTGGTTTTCCCTTAAGTTTTCTCATCCTCATTCTGAACTTTTGGATTGTTCCAGAAATTGCCCAAATACAAGAAATCGTCCTTAAAAAAGCGCGAGAAGAAGCACAACTGACCATCTTAAAGCCTGGCGTTTTCCAAGAGTTTGCACGAGGAAAACATACCATTTATGTGCAATCCATCAATGGAGAAACAGGATCTTTAGAGAAAATTTTTATCAAAAGCAAAGAAGCAAACGGCGCACAAGTCATTACCTTTGCGGATAAAGGTACTCAAGAAATTGATGAAAATAATGTCCGTTTTGTCATCTTAGAAAATGGCTCTCGAACCAGTAGTAATTCAGAGTATTCAGAAGTTCTCTACTTTGATACGCTACGGATTAGACTTGATGTAGATCGCTCAGATTCTTGGCCAAAAGCGATTGCATGGAGTGCGAAAGATGTTATCACCGGCGATAGTGTTCTAGAAAAACGTGAGCTGCAAAGACGCTTATCAGGACCGATCTCGATCTTCATGTTAATTCTCTTAATCCCGGCACTTTCCCATTCAAAGCCTCGACAAGGACGTTTTAATAAACTGATTATCGGCGTCATTTTCTATGTCTTTTACTTCAATTTATTAGGCATGGGATTATCGTGGATGAAGAGTGGCAAAGTCAATCCAGATATTGGACTTTGGTGGATTCACGGCATTATGTTTCTCTTCGCCTTTTATATCTATAAACGCTATAACCGATCGCTCTAGCGATAAATTTCTAGTGAGGATTTTATGCTAAAAATCGATCAATATACCTTCAGAACATCACTTCTATTTACGCTATTTTGTTTACTACTACTCATTATTATTGAGTCATTTTTTACGTTCCTTAATGAGCTACAGGATCTTGGTGATGATAACTATCAGCTCACCGATATGATGCTTTATATTCTCTATGATATGCCGGCACGGGTTTATCGTATTTTCCCGATGGCACTACTGTTAGGGACGCTCTTAGGATTGGGACAACTCGCAAGCCATAATGAATTAACGGCCATTCGAACCGCTGGATTTAGTAAAGCTCGAACACTTCGCGGCGCGATCTATACCACCATTTTACTCAGTCTTGTGGTGGTTTTTGTCGGAGAATTCGTGGTTCCGCCAAGCCATGAAAAAGCAATGATCGCGAGCCAGAAAGATAGCTCCGGCAAAGGATTCTGGGCAATTGATGGCAATTATATTGTCGAGGTAAAATCTATTGAAAACCTCACTCTCAAAGATATCACTGTTTATGAACCAAAAGACGGTACGCTCTATAAACTTATTCAAGCACCCTATATGGAACTGATCGACAACCAATGGTTAATGCCGGAACTTAAAGAAACGACCTTTACAGAAACATTGATTTCTCAGGAAATTCTCAAAAACCTCACCATCGAAACACATATTGATGAAGCTGCTTTAACAGCGTTAATTAATGACCCTGAATATCTTTCTAGCCGTAGCCTTTGGCGCTTTATTGGATATTTAGATGACAATAATTTAGATAGCAGCGAATATCGACTTGCATTTTGGGC
>DXHP01000081.1 GCA_019113305.1 Candidatus Ignatzschineria merdigallinarum
TACCTGCTGGTTCTTCGGTACTTGCAAAACCTGATGCCAACGTGAAGATCTCCGCCGCTTCCAGGCCTTTGATAAACTTCTCGATAGAAGCCACATAATCAGATTCTGAAAGCATCACAATCGGCTGCACATTGACAACTGCGCCGGCATTTTCAAATGCTTTTGCCACATCATATTCACTGTGAGTTCCTTCAAATACAGGAATAAACGCTGTTGGTTTTGAGACTTCTAAGCGATTAATTGTCGCTTTCAGATCTGCTTTTTGAACTTTGTCTACGAAACCTTCACTCTTTTGGTAAATCGGATAGATTCCTTCAAAGCGATCTTCAGAAGCGGCTTGCAAAGTTGAGCCTAAAATCGTTGTTTGACCATAATCAAAACGGTATTCACTTAAAGTTGTGCCGAGCGCAATATATTCCTCAGATGCCGGAAGTGCTTGACGTGTTGTAATGACAAATGCGCCATACTGCGGGCGGAAAAGATCATGTACTGAAATATTTTCCACATTCGCGCCTAAACGGTTACCAAAACTCATCGCTGCTAAACTTTCTGCAACGCCGCCTTGTCGTACCGAGATTGCGGCATTGATATGGTATTTTGCATTGATTTCTTGGAATAATGCAAAATTGCGTTTGATTTCATCGTAAGGAATGCGACCTGTTACTTCCTCTTTTACCGGAAGAAGATAGATATAATCGCCGCTCTCTTTGAATTCTGGAGAAAGAACATCTTCCGTTTTTACAGTCGTTACCGCGAAAGAAACGAGTGTTGGTGGCACGTTAATATCTTCATAAGTGCCGCTCATACTGTCTTTACCGCCAATGCTTGGAACGTTAAAAGCTTTCTGTGCATCAATAGAACCGAGTAGCGCCGCAACCGGTTTACCAAAACGCTCAGGAACACCATCAAGACGCTCAAAATATTCTTGGAATGAGAGGCGCGCACGCTCAGGATTACCGCCAACGGCAACAATGCGTGCTAGTGACTCAATCACTGCATATGCCGCGCCGTGGAACGGAGACCATTCGCCAATATAGGGATTATAACCATGTGCTAGAATCGCCGCTGTTTGTGTTGTTCCATTTTCCACTTGGATTTTTTGAATCGAAGCTTCTGCCGGCGTTGCTTGGCATTTTCCACCAAACGGTAGTAATACGGTTGAACGGCCAAGCGTTGAATCGAAGTTTTGATTCATTCCTTTTTGGCTCGCCACATTCATATCAGACAATAATGCCTGCCATGCAGCTTCCACATCATCACTATTGACACGTTGTAATAGTGGCGATGGCTCATTGCTATCAACAATTTTTGCCGTTGCAGTTTTACGAATGCCGTTGGTATCTAAGAATGAGCGCGCGATATCAACAATCTTATCGCCTTTCCACTCAATCACTAAACGAGGATCTGCTGTCACTTTCGCAACGATCACCGCTTCAATTGATTCTTCTTTGGCAAATGCGATAAATTGATCCGCATCTTTCGCCGCAACCACAACCGCCATACGCTCTTGTGATTCTGAAATGGCTAAATCTGTTCCGTTAAGTCCGGCATATTTTGTCGGCACTTTATCAAGATTGACATAAACGCCATCTGCAAGTTCACCAATTGCGACAGAAACACCGCCGGCGCCGAAGTCATTCGACTTCTTAATAAGCGTTGTAACTGCCTTTTTACGGAATAGACGTAAAATCTTACGCTCTTCACTTGCACAGCCTTTTTGCACATCTGTGCCGGCAGTTTCAACAGTTTCAACGGTTTGAACTTTTGATGAACCCGTCGCCGCACCCACACCATCACGGCCCGTTTTCGCCCCTAAAAGAATAATCACATCACCATCTTCAGGCTTTGCACGAACGACGAAATCTTCTTTAACAGCGCCCACAACCGCGCCAAGTTCCATACGTTTTGCGACAAATCCTGGGTGGAAATATTCTTTCGCAAATGCCGTTGTTCCACCGATTTGGTTGGCGTATGAGCTATTCCCTAATGCCGCAACACGGCTGATTTTACGTTGAGGTAACTTGTTAGGAAGGGTTTCAGAAACTGGCTCTAAAATATTACCAGCGCCGGTAATGCGCATGCCTTGATAAACATAAGCACGGCCAGATAATGGATCACGAATTGCTCCACCAACACAGGTATTTGCGCCGCCATAAGGTTCTATTTCTGTAGGATGGTTATGTGTTTCGTTTTTAAACATCAATAACCAAGCTTCATCTTTGCCATTGACATCGACATCAATACGTACCGAACAAGCATTCACTTCATCAGATACTTCCATATCTGCAAGTTCACCTGTTTTACGTTGATAACGACCAAACACGGTTGCCATATCCATCAATGTTTCAGGACGGGCTTCAATACCTGTTGCTCGGCGAAGTTCTAAATAATCTTCATATGCTTGCTGCAACTGCTCTTGGAATTGGCTCGCTGTGAAATCAATGGTTTCGAGCGATGTTTCAAAAGTCGTATGACGGCAATGGTCTGACCAATAGGTATCTAATACTAAAAGCTCTGTTTCAGTCGGATTACGACCTTCCTCTGTTTTAAAGTATTTTTGAATATGCGCTAAATCTTCAAACTCCATCGCTAAACCCATCTGTAACTTGAACTCGGCAAGTTTCGATTCGGTCATATGAATGAAATCTTTCACTTGTTCGACCTTCTTCGGCGCACGAGTATCGATAAAACGGGTATCGTTAATTTCGAGTGTTAAGTCTTTTAAACGTGAGTTAATAGGATTGAAGAGATAATCTTGAATTTTTTGAAGATCTTCAGCAGAAAGATCTTGGTTGAAACCGTAAAGTACAGCGGTTGAAACTTGCGTTTTGTGAGATGCTCCCACCATTTTAAAAGCGAGTTCCGCACTATAAGCACGTTGATCGTACTGCCCTGGAAGCCACTCAATAGAAAAATGCGGCATATTTTCTAATTCTGCCATCATGACATCTTCGGCAATTTCATGATCACGTGTTTTTTGTGATAAAACTGAGTACACCTTATCAAGGTCTTTCTCATCCAAATCGAATAGGTCATATACTTGAATAAGTCGCACTTTTGTTAATGTCTGAATATTAAGCGCTGTTTTCAGCTCTCTTAATAAGGCACTAGCTTCAGTTGAGTAGTTTGGCGTACTTTCAATATAAAATCTGCGTTTCATTGGGTTCCTTGAGTGTCATTTATACAAAACTGTCAGTCATTGCTTTTTCAAAAGATTCTAAACCTTTTGATCCCGTAAAGGTGACATGGCCCATTTTACGGTTATTCTTAAATTCTTTTTTACCATAAAGGTGAAGATGCGCATCTGCTGACATCTTGGGAATATAGTTAAAAAGGAATTCCTTATCTTGTCCTAAGATATTAAACATCACGGTTTTCTGAAGTAGCGTCGTTTCCCCTAAAGGTAAACCACAGATCGCACGAATATGTTGTTCAAACTGGCTCGTTGGGCAGCCTTCAATCGTAAAGTGCCCTGAGTTATGCGGTCTAGGCGCTAATTCATTTACATAGATAACATCACCTACGACAAAAGCTTCCATCGCTAATGTTCCGACGATATTATGGGTTTCCATAAATGTTTGGAGCATTTGGTTAAGTTCGCTTTCTAATTCTGGCGTGACCTTCTCACCGCCGGCGGTTGTTTTAAATAGAATGTTATTCACATGGAGATTTTCAGCAATCGGAAAATGTCGATATTCACCATTAATAGAACGTGTGCCAATAATGGAGCATTCCCAATCGTACGGAATAAACTTCTCCGCAACACAAGGAATGCCGTAAAGCGTACTGACTTTTATCAGATCCGCCTCTGATCTTACAACGACTTGTCCTTTTCCATCGTAACCCCCTTCTTGAGTCTTGACGACAAAAGGATAGCCGAGGGTTGTCACTGCTGTTTGAATCGTATCTTCAGGATGATCCAAATCTAAATCGAGCACAACATAAGGCGCAACAGGAAGCCCGGCTTCTGTTAACGCTGCTTTTTCACGTTTACGGTTTTGTGCTAAATAGAGTGGAAGCTCGCCTTGCGGGATATTGTGATATTCCGCATTTAATCGTTTCACGAGCTCAGCACTAATATTTTCAAATTCGTACGTGACCACATCACATCTTGAGATGAGTGTTTCGTACCCTTCTTCATTCGAAAATCCTGAGACGATATGTCCATGAGAAGCCGACACTGCCGGCGCATCTGAAGCAGGATCAAGAGTGATCACATAGTATCCCATCTTGTTTGCTGCTTCTGCTAACATTTTACCTAGTTGCCCACCACCAATTATGCCAATCGTTTTTCCAGGTAAAATGTGCATAATGACTATCTCTCCTCTATAGTACTATCAGCTAAAACATTCTCAGTTTGATTTTTGCGAAATGTCTTGAGCTTTGCTTTAAGTTCGTCGTTCGTTAAGGCTAAAATTTGTGCTGCAAATAATCCGGCGTTCTTCGCGCCCGCATCACCAATGGCCATCGTTGCAACAGGAATGCCACCTGGCATCTGTACAATGGAATATAAGGAATCAATACCACTTAACGTACTCGTCTTAATCGGTACGCCAATCACAGGTAAAGAAGTTAAGGATGCAACCATTCCCGGCAAGTGAGCCGCACCGCCGGCACCTGCGATAATCACGTCAAAGCCTGCTTCCTCTGCAGATAATGCAAACGAAACCATATGCTCTGGCGTTCTGTGCGCAGATACAACTTTCATGTCATAGGAAATGGAAAATTGGTTTAGCATGTCAGCGGCATTCTGCATTGTTGGCAGATCGCTTTTGCTTCCCATAATAATGGCGACTTTCTGTTTTTTCATTGAGAAATTCAATCCACAAATTAGATAGATATCAACCGGAGCTAGATGCCGGCTTTGAGTGACTGATTCTATACTCATGCTTGATGTTAGTCAATACTATTTCCGTGAAATTTTGGGCAACTATTGCCCTTTTAATCAAATGCAAATCATTCTCAAAATTATTGATAATAAAAGAGTTTTTACCTAAAGATTGTTTATGGAAAGTTATCGTTTTTGAAGATCATAAGAAGCGAAATTAGAGATAGATAAAAACCCTCAAAATAAGGCAATTAACATTCAATAATATCTTTGCTACCGTCATTAATTAAATCTCGTTGATATCGTTTTATATAGGTATCTAAATGTTTCTGAATTTCATCGTTTCTATAACACGCTTAGTAGAGTTATAACGTTATGCGATATCTATTAACCTATAATCTATGAACGCTCGATATAGATCTATTAGAATTAGAGATATAGAACATAGATAGTGATAAGAGTGTTGAAATAAAACTCTTTACCATCTCTTTACTATGCAATTTACGGCATGTTGGCATCATGATGTCGTCATCCATGATGATCAATAAATGCATTTAGCACGAAATCAGTTATAATTTTGATCAACATTATGATTCAATAATAAGGATGCATTATCTGCTGCTTGGCGCATCTATTGCTCTCCTTCATGAAAACTGTCACATATTAAAGATCCACTCCATGACAACTACGGCACTCACGATTATCTTCACCGCACTCTTTAGCGCGCTCATTCTCTATCTCTTTTTCCATCATTACCAAAAGTTAAGAAAATCCCGTCGCCGCTGTGATACGGCCTTTAATGATGTGGAAAACTTACAAGCCCAATTAATCAGCCGCTCTACGCCGGTTATTGCCATCACTCAAAAAGTATTGCGAGACGAAGCAGAACTATTTCAGGAGCTTCGCATTATTACAACTGCGCAAGGTCCTCGCTCATTAGAAGAGCGTATTCACAGTATTTTATTACTCAGACACAAACTCAATAAACTCCATCGCCGCTCATTAAGCCATGTCGAACTGAAAGATGATGCAGAGCTCAATGCACTTTGGATTAAAGTGGAGATTACCAATCGTAATATTGATGAATCTGCCTCTTTCTATAATGATGCTGTTCATGATTATAAAGAACTCATTTCTGAGTTTCCGGCATCGATGCTTGCCGATATTTTACAATATCCCACGTATCATCGAATCTAAACTCATCACTTATCATCCTATTTCATTCACTTTGAAGAGGTTTTATCGGTTTGTTAAAAATTCTTATTCGATCATCATTACTCAGCGCTCTGCTACTCAGCACGCAAGCAATTTCCGCCCAAGAAATTAATGCTGAAACGTGCCAAACCGACTTCTCAGTGCCGATACAAACATTGTGTGAACAAGTCGAATTAGATCAATATGAAACCGCGATGAGAGCGCAATATCACCAACTAATAGAATTACTTAAACAGAGTTCTGAATATTATGAGCAGAAATATCGGGATGCTTATTATGATAATTTTGAAATGCCGTATGATCAGGTTCAAGAAACTTTGATCAAATCGCAAATTCTGTGGCAACAATATATTGATAATGAGTGTGAAGTGATCCTCAAAATGAGTTCTCGCGGCACAGCTAAAAACATTCTCCAATTACAATGCTTACAAGAACAGACCCAAAAACGAGAAAAAGTCCTGAGCGAATATCTAAAAGAAGTCAAACTTGATGCCACATCGCTGTTAGAAATGCCCCTTTAAATAATTATGAGATCATATAGGAATTTTTAAAACGCTAAGATATATCCAAGCGCCCTATTCTATTCTCACAAGTTCCCAGTACAATATGCTTCATTCATTACCGAGATGACATGATTATAGGAACCAGCATATGGATAGTTATCAATCCCTTTCTGCAAGAGTTTATGACTTTGATAAACCCGTCGGCACATCATTTGGCGACCTGGAGTTTTATCGTGATTGCTTAGAAAAGCTCCCCATTAAAGGTGCTATTTTAGAGCCAGCAGTTGGAACAGGTCGATTAATGATTCCCCTTTTAAAACAGGGATTCGATCTTTATGGATTTGATCTTTCGCCGCAAATGCTCAATATCTGTAAAGAAAATCTAGTAAAGCATGAAGAAAATCCTGAGCGCGTTTATCAAGCGAGCTTTACCGATTTTCATTATGACCAACAGTTTGCCGCGATTGTCATTCCCTCCGGCACCTTTTTATTAATGATCGACAATAGCGATATTCAAATAGCGCTTAAAAATTTCCATGCGCATCTTATGCCGGAAGGACAATTAATTTTTGATATTTTCTTGCAACCCGACTTTCAAGTTGGACGCACTCAAATCCGTGAATTTCCGATAAGTGACCATGAAAAAATCACACTCACGATGACCGAAACAGAAATAAACCATCTCACGCAAGTCACCACAACCTATCATCGTTATGAGGTTTGGAAGAAGCATCAATTAATTGAAACAGAACTTGAAGTATTTCGTCTTAAATGGCTTGGGCTACAGGAGATTGAGCTCCTTCTCACCAATGCCGGCTTTCAAAATATTCAATTAATTGCAAACTATCAGCATTTAGAAATGCCGAAAAATGCGACGGATACCATTACGGTTATCGCCACAAAATAATCGAATAACCCGTATTATTGTTGATGTGCAGCTTTCTCACTTATCAGCTGTAAAACCGATTAATTACTTCATACTAATTAGCTTCATATAATTAGCTTCATTAATAAACCTCTTTTACTCATCTTCTAAAGCCCTATCTCTATGCCTCAAAATATTGACACTCCCATATTCAATAAACTCTCTAAAAAATTTACCAAGAATATTTATGATTCTTTTAAGGGAAAATTGCGTTTAGCAATTTTAGAGCGAGATTTTGCGGCCTTGAATCTTCATGCAAAGTCGTTACAGATTCTCGATATTGGCGCAGGACAAGGACAGTTTTCGAGTTTTCTTGCAGAAAAAGGTCACTCATTAACGCTTATAGAACCGGCCATTGAAATGCTAGAACTTGCAAAGAATCGATTTAAAGAACATGCATTGCCGGCAACCTTTCATCATCATTTTTTAGAAGAGATTCCAAGCCTTCATTTACCACAATATGATCTGATCACTTGTCATGCAATGCTAGAATGGCTGCCCGATCCCTATCAGTTTTTTGCCATCATTGAACCTTTGCTCAAAAAAGGGGGCAAATTATCTCTCCTTTTCTATAACCGAGAAGGATTGATCTATCACAATCTCATTCGCGGTAATTTTCATTACGTTGATCGTGGCAATTTTAGTGGTGAAAAAGGTGGATTTACCCCAATATCGCCGATTGATCCCAAAGCGCTTGAAAGCTACCTGCAACAGCAGCAATACCGAGTTCTGAGAAAGAGCGGAATTCGCACCTATTATGATTTTATGAAACCCGAAGCTCGCAAGCGAATCAGTGAAGAAGATCATCTACGAATGGAGCTGCAATATTCAGAACGTGAAGATTATCTGCCACACGCAAGATATTTACACTGGATGCTTGAAAAATACTGATTTTGTCAAAGAATATTTGCGCTCGCCAATAGATGTTGTTGATTTTATAAAAATGAATCTTTATCCTATGATTTCATCAAGAATTATTATCAATATCATCTTACTCAATTCTATTAAGAGCGTTGCCTGTGTTGAAATATCCTGTTTTCAAACCTTTATCTTCTAAAGCAGCACTAGTTCTGATTCTCAGCGCGCTCTTATCAACCGCATCTGCTGATGTCATTTTTTTACAAAATGGAGATCGAATCAGCGGAAAAATTATTCTAATTGAAAACAATATTGTTCATGTAAACACAGATTATGCCGGCATACTAAAACTTAAAAGCCGCAATATCGTCCAGTTTTCATTAACTGCGCCAATGTCCGTCAAAGAGAGTCGATTCACGGAGAGTATTCCGGCAACAGAAGTGGTTTATGATGTTTCCCGTAAAGGTGGCGAAAACCGACTTTTTATTAAAAGTCACGGCATTCCAAGCTCCATTCCTTTTAACAAAGAACTCGTTGTCGCAAAAGTGAATGGCGCAACCTTAAAAGCGCAAGAATTCAAACATTCCGGAAATGTTGATCTGAGTGCCAACTTCGATCACGATAGCTCTAAAACAATCCGCTATCGATTCAAAGGCAATTACAAATTAGAGCACGGTTTATGGCGACATGGCTTTACCGGCAATCTCTATCGTAAACGGGATAATGATAAAACGAAAAGTTATTACTACAATGCCGGTTATTCTGTAGACCGATTTTTTTCACGCCACTTCTTCTGGCAAGGCTCAATAGATTATCAATATGATTGGATCGAAGATATTCGTGAAAACTTTCTTGTCGGTGCCGGCCCTGGTTGGCAGGTTTGGGATCATGCACGCTCTAGTTTGTCGTTAACAACGCTATTGAATTATCAGGAGCTACATTTTAAACAGGGAGATCAATCGAGCAATCCACAAATGACACTTAAATGGGATTATCAGCAATATCTCTTTAATCAACAGTTTAAATTTTACAGCAATGGTTCGATTGGTCGTAGCTTTAATCAGGATGTATCGTTAGATCTCAATTTAAATGCAACGCTAGCTTATAAACTGACAGACTCCCTATCGCTCAATACCGGCTTTCAATATGAGCAATTAAAAGCAAAACGAGGAGATTCTAAAAATCGTAGCGTTTCTCTCGGCATTGGTTATCAATGGTAATCGCGCTTCTTTTATGCTTTGCCGATTCTATCGTTCGTTAATAACGAACACCTTCTAATAATCGTCCGTTGAGATAGCGATTACGAATATCACTTCCATAACCATTATTATCCACTTTAAACGTTGAAGGATTCGCACCTTCGATTTTACGTCCTCGATAATAGACATTCCAATGATCCTTCGCGTAGCCTAATCCTAAAACCTTAAAACTAGAACTATTAGCGCCCGGAATGACTTGATGACGATAGTAAATATTCCAAGTATCTTTGGCGTAATTCGGCGCAAGAACGACAAAACTATTTCCACGAGCATTCGCAATTTTTTGTCCCAAATAGTAAGCATTCCAGGTGTCTTTAGCATAACCATAACGCAATACTTCAAAGCTATGTCCATTAGCTCCGTCGATTTTCCGATCGCCATAATAGACATCAAAGGTGCCTTTAGAGTAAGGATAACGCGCCAATTCATTTAAAAACTCCTGCCGAAGTCATCCGTTGTCCCTTATTAACCCGATAACGCTACCATAAAAAAAACTAAAAAATTAAGAAAAAAATGATTCTTTAAAATTATATTTCAAAATAAAACTCATATAAATTCATATTCTATCGGTGGCGGATATCCTCTTTAAAAGACGTTTTAGGCTCAAAAATTTAAAGCCGATTCTCATATTCATGTTCTCGCAAAACAATATCTTCTCAAAGCGGCTTAGTTATTTGTTATTTTTTAAAATACCAATACTCTTAAAATCGCACTATTCACCTATTTTTCATTAATAAATTCAACGTTTACCGATCATCAAAGCCAACAAATCCTCTCTATTTTCTTTGCTTATTTTTATAAAAATGGATCTAAAAAATATTTTTTAATCCCCTAAAAATGATTTTATGTCTCTCTTTTTTTCAAAAATATACCTGCTTTTAAAATCCATCAATAAATGCTTAAGCCTGAGAAAATCTTACTCGAGAACTATCTAAAAAAGTTCATAATAAAAATATCATCACGCTTCCAATCGTTCATTTAGATTGCAAATAGTATCTTTTCAGAAGTTCATTTTTAATTTTACATTTGACATCCCCTATTGATTACGTTAGATTTAACGCTAATTATTTACAAATGAGAATGATTATCAAAAAAACCACAGGAGGCTTATCAAAATGGAAAAAAATATGTTTAATTCAGTGAAGGTTCGAGCGAGAAGTGCTCTGTTAGGAATGGCTCTTGTTGCGGCATGTGGTGTTTCTTTTG
>DXHP01000082.1 GCA_019113305.1 Candidatus Ignatzschineria merdigallinarum
TATCGTGTGAAAGAGCGCATTAATAAAATTAATCATCATGCCAATATCGTGATTGTGCTCTTTATGGATCTCAATAATCAGGATATTTTTTCGAAAGAGCTTCTCCTGCATTCCAATAGTTATACGATTGGCCCCATTAATCTTACGCAGGTCCGTGAGTTTATTGCGCATGTTTACCGACATTTCGGTAAAGAGCCAAATTACACATTGATTGAGTTAAAGCAGCTACATGCGTTTTCTTATGGTTATCCCGGTCGTATTGCGCGTCTGATTACGCCAGATTTAGAACCACGTTTTAGTTTTAAAAAGAAACATGCATTTTGGGGATTGCTATGTCTGATCCTGATTGGGGTGGCGATTTATGCCAGCATGAATTATCAGGATATATTCGAGAAATTAGGGATTGAATTATCAGCCTCGGAAGCGGAGATTGCGCCTGATTCTGTCATTACTCCCAATTACTATCCGGCACTCAATGAGTTGATTGAGGAAGCAGAGCAAGATCATAGTGAGATTCCACAAGGGATTATCATTATACAGGGTTCAGGGGATGGCAATGTAAGTAATGAGATATTACTTGATGATGTGATTGATGAAATATTAGATGAAAATCGTCAAGAGAACCGATAATCAAAATCAGCGTTAGCAGTGATTTTGTGCACAAAGAGATTTAGATATCATTTAGAGATCTTGTGATAGAAAGTTATAACAAAGCATTATATAAAGACATTATTAAAGAGATGATTCTGATGAATGATCTTTAACATTTTTAGAATTTTAGATTGAAGGAATAGTATGGTTCTACTTCGTTTACAAGATATTTCCTTAGCTTATGGGGCGCGTCCGCTTTTAAAAGATGTGAATTTTGCGATCTCTAAGGGTGAAAGGGTCTGTTTAGTAGGACGTAATGGTGAGGGGAAATCATCGTTACTGCGCGTAGTTTCGAAAGAAGTATTGCCAGATGATGGCGAGATCGTGCAGAGTAGTGACCTTAAAATTGCCAAGTTAGATCAGGAAATCCCTGAGAAATTAGATTGTAGCGTGTATGAAATGGTCACCAGTGGTTTGAGCGCAGTAGGGGCGAAACTTCAGGAATACCATACATTACTAGAAGCTGGGGATCAGGTGGATCTTGATGCTTTAGGGCGAGTACAGCAAGAGCTTGATCGTTTAGATGCTTGGACGATTGATTCTCGCGTATCAGAAACGTTAACACGCTTAGAGCTCGATGGTCATAAACAGATGAATGAGCTATCAGGTGGTTGGATTCGCCGTGTGCTGTTAGCGCGTGTTTTAGTGAGTGATCCGGATCTTATTCTGCTTGATGAGCCGACGAACCATCTTGATATTGAGATGATTGAGTGGCTTGAAAAAACGTTGGTCGATGTTTATCAAGGTGCATTACTCTTTGTTTCGCATGACCGCCATTTCCTCGATAAAATTGCAACGAAGATTATTGAGTTAGATCGTGGAAATCTCACAGAATATCCAGGTTCTTATAGTGATTATCAGCGTAATAAAGCGATCGAGATTCACAACGAAGAGATGGAAAATGCGCTCTTTGATAAGCGCTTGGCGGAAGAAGAGGTGTGGATTCGTCAAGGGATTAAAGCTCGTCGTACGCGTAATGAAGGCCGAGTGCGGGCTTTGAAAGCGATGCGCCAAGAGCGCTCTGAGCGTTTAGATCGACAAGGAAAAGCAACGCTTCATCATGAGGAAGCGAAAAAATCTGGTCGTCGCGTGATTTTAGCGGAAGATGTTTCCTTAACATTAGGTAATAAAGCACTGATTAAAGATTTTGATTTTACACTTATGCGCGGCGATAAGGTGGGAATTATTGGTCCAAATGGTGCCGGTAAATCGACGCTTGTGAAACTGCTGATGGGTGATTTAGTACCAGATAGCGGTTTAGTAGAGATGGGAACACAGCTTGAGATCGCTTATTTTGATCAGCTTCGCACCAAGCTTGATTTAGAGGCAACCGTTGTTGATAACGTGGGTGAAGGCAGTGATTTTATCGATATTCACGGTAAAAAACGCCATGTGATTAGTTGGTTGCAAGACTTTATGTTTACGCCAGAGCGTGCCAGAAGTCCTGTTAAATCCTTATCGGGTGGTGAACGAAATCGTCTTTTACTAGCTAAATTGTTTGCCAAACCTTTTAACTTTTTAGTGATGGACGAGCCAACGAATGATCTTGATATCGAAACATTAGAGTTACTAGAAGATCTGGTCTCAAACTATGAAGGAACGTTATTACTGATTTCGCATGACCGTGCATTTTTAGATAGCGTAGTCACATCGGTATTAGTCTTTGAAGGCGAGGGGCGTGTTGAAGAGTATATCGGCGGTTACAGCGATTGGCAGGCCCGAAAGCAAGCAATGGCTAAAGTTGAAGCTCAGAATCTTAAAAGTAGCACCTCAAAAGCGGAGACTAAAGTTGTCGGAAAAACCGTTAATGAGCCAGTTGCAGTAGAAAAAAATAGCACGAAGAAAAAGCTCAGTTACAATGAGGTTCGTGAATTGGAGCAACTCCCTAAACTCATTAGCGAGCTTGAAGCAAGAATCGAAACTTTAGAAGCATTAGTACAGTCTGCAGAATTCTATCAAGAGGATCATGCGTTTCAATCTGACAAGTTGACAGAGTTAGCAGATAAGAATCAATTATTAGAAGAAAAGTATGAGCGCTGGCTTGAACTTGAAAATAATCAATAGAAATTTTTGCAAAAAAGGGTATGATTTACCTCTATTCTTCTAGGAGAAAGATTAAAATGAAAAAAATGAAATATTTCATGCTGTTAGGTGTTGCAATCTTAGCAGTCGGTTGTTCGAACTTTTCAATGCATCGTGTCGATGTTTATCAAGGAAATTATGTTGAACAACAGCGTCTTGAAAACTTACAGCCTGGAATGACACGCTCAGAAGTCCAGCTATTGCTTGGTACGCCATTGGTTCAGGATGTTTATAATCCTTACGTTTGGTACTATGTTTTCTTCCACTCAAACTCATCGGGTAAAGTGAAAGAAGCGCAACAAATTCGGGTTCACTTTGATCAAAATGGTCGTTATCAATATTATGATGGCGATATTGACAATAATGATGCTAATAGCGATCTTGAAACGGCTTAATTTGAGTGTTTTTGAGTACTTGAATTAATTAAAGAGATGATTTACTTGATAAGCGTTTGATACGTTTTATTGAGTGAATCATTTTTTGTGTCAGTTTGGAAAGATGGTAGAGTGAATGGTTTATCAAATGGGGAAATAGTCGCGAATGAGTCAATTAAAAATCTTGCTAGCATCACGCTCTCCACGTCGCCGAGAATTGTTGGAACAATTGGCGATTGATTATGAAACGGTGGATGTTGAAATTGATGAATCTGTTAAATCGCCGATAATGCCAGAAGTCTATGTTAAAGAGATGGCAGAGAAAAAGGCGATAAAAGCGTTAAGTGACTTTGATCATCTCATTACTGATCAGCGGCTACTATTAACGGCGGATACAACGTTGAGCTATGCCGGAAAAATTATTGGGAAACCTGAGAATGAAGCGCATTTTATTGAGATTATGCGAACATTATCGAATAAAACACATACTGTTTTCTCGGCACTCACATTGGTGGGAAAACAGAATGGGAAAGCTCGTTTTGTAACGATGTTAAGTGAAAGCGAGGTGACATTTTCAGTGTTGCCAGAAACATTTATTCAGAATTATTGGGCGAGCGGTGAGCCTTGTGATAAAGCCGGTGGTTATGCAATTCAAGGGATGATGGCGGGATATATTCAATCGATCAGTGGTAGTTACTCCGGTATTATGGGATTACCTTTGTTTGAGTTGCGAAAAGCGCTAGAAGAGTTTGATTACTTCTTAATGAGCTAATAATCATACCAGATGATATACGCTCGGTTTACACTATGATGAACGCAATTTTATTAAATCTTACAATGATAAATGTCATCGGTATTTCAATTCGTGATGGCATTTGGAATCAAATATGAATTCATTAGATGATAAGAAAAAAGTAGATGATCTAGCATCAGAGTCGGTGAGTGATTCTCATGATCCTGATGTGATTAAAACTCCGTTAGATGCGCCATTGCTCTATAATGATGTGGTGATTGATGCTTCCGAGTTAGATCAAGATCTCGATTTTAAGGTAGAAGAAATCGTTGAGGGAATCGACAATACGGCTGAAGAGGTCCCTTTTAATGCAAATGAATTTAATGAAGCATTAAAAGAAGAGGCTGAATTTGCGGCGATACCAACAATTCGCGCTGATCAAAAGATTTTAGAAACACGTCAAGAGCCTGTGATGTCGGATGGAAAAGATGAGGTAGAGAATACAGAGTTTTCTGCAATGGATGATGCAGCGGTTCTTGAAGATGCAGAAGTGGAAGAAGAGCCGGCAGCATCACTGCCAAAAAAACAGCGAAAAGGGAGCGTATTAGGTATGGGATGGTTCCAAGGATTTAATCTATTTATTTGTGGTGTGATTTTCGTGGGTTTGGCGATTTTTTCATATTTTATTTTTGGTGAAAAACCGCTTTATACCGGAGAGCTACCGAAGTATGTGGTTGTGGGGAATGATGAGCTTGGCTCAATGGGCGCACTGAATCCTGCAATTCCAGAGGAAGAGCGAAAAGCTTATATTTATGTTCCAAAGGTGGAGCGTGCTGATGATGCGCATATTTTACAAGATAAGCCGGTGTTAGATTCAGACGTTCAAGATACAAGAATTACGACGGTTGAATTGCAAAGTGGTGATTCATCAACGGATGACATGCAGGTAAGTATTGAAACAGAAGATGCACCTGAGCCGGCATTTACGCTTTTATCAGTAGATCATAATGCTGATGGCATTTCTCGTGAAGATCTTGCGGTGGTTGAAGCATTAGTTCAGCAGGCAGAAACAGCATTTATGCAGGGAAACTATGTCGGTATTGATGAAAATGATGCTTATTATTTCTATCAGCAAGCGCTAGAATTAGATCCTAAAAACCGTCAGGCAGAGCAGGGTTTAGCATCAATCGCGGATATCTATTATCGTAGTGCGTATGATGCGTTTACTTATGGTAATCAAGATGTGGCGAATCAATATCTAATGATCGGTTTGAAGGTTGCTCCAAACCATCGTCCATTACAAGAGTTGCAAAATCGTATGCAGCAGCAAGCTTTAGAGCCAGCATTGAATAATAATGATGGTAATAGCTTCGGCGGCTTTGAGTTTAATTAATCGCGGCTTTTCAATTAAAGCTGATGATTGAAGGTAAAAGAGATCTTTCGAGATCTCTTTTTTTATTGCAATATGCATAAATCAGCTTGAAGAGAAAACGAAGACTTTGATTCTGGCCACTAAAATTATCATTTAAGATGCTTTATCAAGATTACTGGCGCGCGATTGGTAAAATCCTACAAGTATTCTCTCCAGCCATGCATCGACTTTTAAATAGAATCTTTAATCAGATAGTTTTAAGGCGATTTCACTACATCATTCAAGAAGCTTTACTAAGATTGCTGGCACGTGATTGGTAAAATCCTGCAAGTATTCTCCCCAGCCACAAATCAGTTTTGAGAGAAGATTAATATTTTCTCTTTTATATCCAACAATCATTGTTTAAGGGGATTTTCGAAAAGTTATGATGAGTTGCACGGACAATAAAAAAGCTTCCTAGAAAGGAAGCCTTGAATGTTCTAGATAAGTATTTACGATGCTTTCTCGGTAGAGATCAGTGCATCGACAAACTCTTCTGAATTAAATGGGCGAAGATCATCAATAGATTCTCCTACACCGATGAAACGAATCGGGATTTTTAACTCTTCTGCAATCGCAAAAATAATCCCGCCTTTCGCTGTTCCATCGAGTTTTGTGAATGTAATGCCGGATAGCGGAACCGTCGTATTAAATTGACGTGCTTGATTCAGCGCATTTTGCCCTGTAGAAGCATCAACAACGAGCATCACTTCGTGTGGTGCGGTTTCATCGTGACGTTTAATGACACGATTAATTTTGCCAAGCTCTTGTATTAATCCAGAGTCTGTATGTAAACGACCGGCAGTATCAGCGATCAGGATATCGACTTTTTTCGCTTTCGCAGATTCCATCGCATCAAAAATCACAGATGCCGGATCAGCACCTTCTTTTTGAGAAACGAC
>DXHP01000083.1 GCA_019113305.1 Candidatus Ignatzschineria merdigallinarum
GTGACAGAAGCGCTGAATATTCCTTTGGTATTTAAAGGCTCTTTTGATAAAGCAAATCGCTCATCAATTTACTCTTATCGCGGCGTTGGAATGGAAGAAGGCTTGCGGATATTTGAAGCGGTAAAGAAAGAATTTGGGGTTCCTGTCATTACTGATGTTCACGAACCGCATCAAGCAGCGCCAGTTGCAGAGGTTGTTGATGTGATTCAATTACCGGCATTTTTAGCAAGACAGACAGATTTAGTCATTGCGATGGCAAAAACAGGGAAGCCTGTAAATGTGAAAAAGCCGCAATTTTTAAGTCCTTCGCAAATGATGAATATCGTGGAGAAGTTTAAAGAAGCAGGAAATGAGCAAGTGATGCTCTGTGAGCGTGGTAGCTGTTTTGGTTATGATAATCTTGTAGTGGATATGCTCGGATTTGGCGTGATGAAAAAAGAGTGCGATAACGCGCCAATTATCTTTGATGTAACGCATTCTCTACAACAACGCAATTCTTCAGATAAAGCATCCGGCGGTCGTCGTGAGCAAGTATTGGATCTGGCATTAGCAGGAATGTCGACAGGGCTTGCGGGGTTATTTTTGGAATCTCATGAAGATCCAGATAAAGCAAAATGCGATGGACCGAGTGCATTGCCATTGGATCTATTGAAACCTTTCTTAACACGAGTGAAAGCGGTGGATGATTTAGTGAAATCATTCTCACCTTTAGAGATTCGTTAAAGATCCTATCTTTGATGATCAGCTATTGGATTCTTGAAATACGCTGATTTGTATCAAATAGCAATGAAACATCGAGAATAAAGCTAGATAGCGTGCGATGAGTACGCTATTTTTCATGGTTGTAAATTTGATTGTGAGCGGAAAATTTTAGAGTAGGAGAATACAATGAATCAAGCAATGAGTTACACAATTCCGGCGAAAGAGAAAAGTAAACTGGCGATACTTATGGTGATTATGATCGCCGTTTGTATTGTGTTAGAAGCCTTATGGGTGGGGCGAGTGCCGATAGTGGTCTTTATTGGTTTTGGTCTATTTTTCTATTTCACAGGGATTTCAACAGCAACATTGACGGGGAATCATTTGTCGGTTAAACCAGCATTAGGTAGAGCTAGAGTGTTTGCAATTGATGATGGTGAATTCGATGTTAAAACTCAAACGGGATTAGTTGCTTATCTGTCGAGCGTTAAAAGTGAAGCAAAGGTGTTAATCTATGCAAAGCAAGGCGAAAAACCAGTAATGGTGCTGAATGGCTTGTATCAAGCTGATGATATTGATGCATTATATGCTGAGATTCAAAAGCGTAAAGCCGCATGATTATGTGGTAATGATGGTGAAGATTCTTCAATCGAAATGAGGATATCTTGCATCAAACTGATACCATTAAAAAAACCTAACGACGGATGTTCGTTAGGTTTTTTATTGCTGACTTTTTACTTCTGATCTTGAGGATCGTTAGTTTGAAACATTGAAGCTCATGAATAATGTTTCATTATCATGATTAGATCGCTTGTGTGCGAACTTTTAGCCATTCCAAAACTTCACTGTCGGTGATTTTTGGGGCAAGCTCAGCATAAACGCGAGCATGATATTGGTTAATCCAAGTGATCTCTTTCGCTTCTAATAATGAAAGGTCCATGAGGCGCGTATCAATTGGGAAGAGCGTTAAAGTCTCAAAGTACATGTATTGACCAAAATCTTGCTCTTTTTGCATTTTCACGGGTAATGCCGCAACAAGGTTTTCGATACGAATTCCCCATTGACCTTCACGATATAAACCTGGTTCGATCGAGGTAATCATGCCTTTTTTAACTTTTGTTTGATCCGATACTGGCGCTCTAAAGGCAAGTACTTGGGGTCCTTCATGAACATTCATAAAGTAGCCGACACCGTGACCTGTTCCATGTCCGTAATCTAAATGATTTTCCCAAAGTGGGCGGCGTGCAATCGCATCAAGTAATGGCATTGGAATATCCGCCGGGAATACGGTTTCGCTCATCACAATGAGAGATTTCAATACTAAGGTGAAATCTCTTTTCTGTTCCGCCGTTGCTGTACCAATTGGAATGACGCGCGTGATGTCTGTAGTCCCATTTTGATATTGTGCGCCGGAATCAATGAGTAGTAAGCCATTGCCGGTGAGTTTTGCATGTGATTCTTTGGTTGCGCGATAGTGAGGAAGTGCGCCATTTGGATTGAAGCCGGCAATGGTATCAAAGCTTAAATCAATAAAGTTTGGTCGTGCTGAGCGCTCTTTCTCTAGCATATTAGCAACATCAAGTTCTGTGAGAATCTCGCCTTTGGCTAATCGTGCTTCAAATTCGCAGTAGAATTTAGCCATTGCCGCGCCATCTTCACGCATTGCTTCTTGCACATTTTTGAGATCTTGATCGCTCTTTTGCGCTTTTAATAGCGTGCTTGGATTCAAAGTGTAGATAATATCGCAATCTTCATCAATTGCTTCTAATGCCGCATATGTATTGCGTTTTTCATCAAGCATGATGACTTTATTGGTTGGGATATTTTCTAATTCATCATAAAACGCATCATAAGGGAAAACGGTCACTTTATTGTCGGTAAGATATTTTTTCACATCTTGTGGCAGTTTTGATTCTTCAATGAAGAGCGTGACTGATGATGGTGTAATCATCATAAATGCTAAAAATACCGGATTGTAAGTGACATCTCTGCCACGAAGATTGGTGATCCATGCGATATCATCAAGTGTTGAAACGATATGAACATCCGCGCCGGCATCTGTCATTGTTTGACGAATTTTAGCGATTTTGTCACCAATTGATTCTGAAACAAATTGGGGATCATGTAAGTAGAGCGATTCTAATGGTAATTCTGGGCGCGCTTCTTTCATGATTTTATCGAATGGATCGCACTCAGTTGTGAGTGTAATGCCGTGTTCATCGAGGTTTTCATAAAGTTCTACAAAGTTTTCGATGGAGATTGTATCGCCAAGTACAGCAACATTGCTATTTTCTGGAAGATTATCTTGTAGAAATTTTGCGTAAGAAGGTGTTTCACCATCTCCCATTTTCATGAGTTCAACGTTGCTACCTTTTAGTTCAGCGGCAGCTTGTACCCAATAACGACTATCTGCCCATAAATAGGCTTTCTCTTTCAATACTAACAATGTGCCGGCAGATCCTGTAAAGCCAGAGAACCATTCTCTAAGTTTCCAATATTCAGGAAGATATTCTGATAAATGGGAATCTGCACTTAAAATCAACCAAGCTTGAACTCGATCTTTTGCCATTGTCTTTTGAAGTGCGGCAATGCGTGAATTAATAGTCGCTGCTTTACTCATGATAATAATCCTTTAAATTGCTTTAATTGTTCTCTTTTGAAGATGCAATTGTTGATGATTCATCGCTGTTGAAACTCTCTTTTTGAGAAGATACTAATCGCGATAAGATGTTTGCTAGTTTACCATTTTTAAGGAGATTCGGGCATTTGCGACAAGGATATATTTTCCTTGATTGTGAAAAAAGTAGGCAATCACTCGGATTTTAAAAAAAGGCGGAGATTCCAGAAGAAAAAGGTGTTAGGTTGAGGTATGATTAATAGCTTAGATTCATAACTTTTTTCCGTAGGCTCGATAGATAATGAAATATATAAGTACTCGTGGGGGCGATGCGCCTAAGTCGTTTTGTGAAGTTGTGTTAGAAGGTCTTTGCCGTGATGGTGGACTCTCCATGCCGGAATCTATTCCGCAAATATCCCAAGAGACTTTAACAAAGTGGCGAAATCTCACATCTTATAGTGATTTAGCGCTGGAAGTTGCTTCACTTTATGCAACAGATATTCCTCGCGAAGATCTCAAGAAACTTGTAGAAAATGCGTATAACACGCAAAACTTTGGTGTAGAAACCATTATTTCAGAACGTTCTATCGGCGAAAATGTGAAAGTTTTAGGATTATCAGAAGGTCCGACTTTCGCGTTTAAAGATATGGCGATGCAGTTCTTAGGTCAGCTTTTTCCTTATGTACTAGAGAAGATGGATCGTACACTTAATATCGTGGGCGCAACCTCTGGTGATACAGGTTCTAGTGCGATTCATGCGATGAAAGGTAAACCACGCATTAATGTTGTGATGTTAAGTCCGCACAATCGTATGAGCGCATTCCAAACGGCGCAGATGTATTCGGTACAAGAGAAAAATATCTACAATATTGCCGTTGAAGGTGTGTTCGATGATTGTCAGGATTTGGTAAAAGCGTTGAATAATGACATCGCTTTCAAAGAGAAATTTAATCTTGGTGCGGTTAACTCCATTAACTTTGCGAGAATTTTAGCGCAGATTATCTACTATTTTAAAGGTTACTTCATGACTACTACGTCAAATGATGAAGTGATCGATGTTGTGATTCCCTCAGGGAACTTTGGCAATATTTTTGCCGGCATTATGGCGCGTCAAATGGGTTTGCCGATTCGTAAATTGATTCTCGCAACGAATGAAAATAATGTGTTAGATGAGTTCTTCAAGACTGGCATTTATAAGCCGCGTGCTTCTAAAGATGTACATTTAACGTCAAGCCCATCTATGGATATCGCTAAAGCGAGTAACTTTGAGCGCTTTATCTATTTGATTACCGGCAGTGAGAAGACCAAAGCACTTTGGGATATGATTGATGAACAAGGCTATTTTGATCTGACGAAAGATGCGCTTTGGGCGGATCGTGATTCATGGAATATTGAGTCAGGTGAAAGCTCGCATCAAGATCGTATCGAAACGATTCAGCGTGTATTTAAAGAGTCGAATGAGTTGATAGATCCTCATACGGCAGATGGGGTATTTGTCGGTAGCCATTATCTAGACAGTGGGATAACGCAAGTCTGTTTAGAGACGGCAAAGCCGATTAAATTCTACGAAACAATTAAGCAAGCGGTGAATGACGCACCGTTTGATCTAGCTGAAGTAGAGAAAATTGAGGCTCTACCTCAGAAAAAAGAGGTGATGGCAAATGATGCCGCACTCTTACGTCAATTTATCGAATCCGCTTTAAATTAAGGAATACGAAATACCATGAAAAAAACATCATTTCCAAAAGATGAGATGAAAGTTGTTCTCTTAGAAGGCATCCATCAAGATGCGATTGATTACTTCAAACGTGCGGGCTATAACAATCTTGAAATTCATTCGACGGCGTTAGAAGGCGAAGCGTTGATTGAAGCGTTGCAAGATGCTCACATTGTTGGAATTCGTTCGCGTACGCAGCTGACTGAAGAAGTGTTAAGTAAAGCATCTCGCTTGATGTCGATTGGGTGTTTCTGTATTGGCACAAACCAAGTGGATTTAGAAGCTGCGAAACATCGTGCGATTCCGGTATTTAATGCACCATATTCTAATACGCGTTCAGTTGCGGAATTAGTGATTGCCGAGATGATTATGTTAAAACGTGGTATTGCTTATAAAAACTACGTTTGCCATAAGGGTGGTTGGGTTAAATCAGCGGCAGGATCTTATGAGGTTCGTGGTAAAACCTTAGGAATTGTGGGTTACGGACATATTGGAACGCAGGTCGGTATCATGGCGGAAAGCCTTGGTATGAATGTGATTTTTTACGATATTGAATCGAAACTTGTGCTTGGTAATGCGCATCAAGTAGAAACGCTTGATGAACTTTTAGCACAATCAGATATCGTGACGCTTCATGTTCCTGAAGATGACTCTACGAAAAATATGATGAGCCGTGAGCGAATTGAAAAGATGAAGCAAGGTTCTGTGTTGATTAATGCCGCGCGTGGAACGATTGTTGATCTGGATGCTTTAGCAGATAATCTTAAAAATGAACATCTTTTAGGTGCGGCGATTGACGTATTCCCGGTAGAGCCAAAATCGAATAATGAAGAATTCCAATCTCCGCTTCGTGAGCTTCAAAATGTGATTTTAACGCCGCATATTGGTGGTTCAACTCTGGAAGCGCAGCAGAATATTGGGGTAGAAGTTGCTTCAAAATTAGTGCTTTATTCAGATAATGGTTCAACGGTTTCAGCGGTGAATTTCCCAGAAGTAACGCTTCCAAAACAGCCAGGAAGCCATCGTATTCTTCATATCCATGAAAATACGCCGGGAATTTTACGTGCGGTGAACGAGCTTGTGTCGGATCTTGATCTCAATATCAATGCGCAGTATCTTCAAACTTCAGGAGATATTGGTTATGTGGTATTAGATGTTTCCGGAAAAGAAGATAATGCAATTAAATTACAAAATGGGATGAAGGATATTAAAGGCACTTTAAAATGCCGAATTCTTTACTAAATTGATGATTTAAAGCTTGTGATTTATAAAGATCATAAGTTCTTCAATATTAAAGCGCTGAGAAGTTAAATTCTCGGCGTTTTTTGCATCTGAATTAAAGTTCTCTCCAATATATATAGTGAAATAGGCTTAAAACTATCTGCTTAAAGATTCTATTTAAAAGTCGATGTATGGCTGGAGAGAATGGTTGCACTCTTTTAGCAATCCTGCGCCAGTAATGATAAAAGCTCTTTTTAAACCAAAATGACTATGAATTTATAGTTGTTTCGATTGAGGGGTATTGCGCATAATTACTGGTAGATCAATTAAGCGCTGATTTCAAGAGTGCATTTTTTGTAGATTGATTTAAAATAGCAAGATCTACTTATTGCTAACCCTTAAAGAGACAAAGAGAGAAAACGATGTCATTAAGAGACCAGTTGTTGAAAGCAGGCTTAGTTTCTAAAGAGAAAGCTAAGGCTGTGCAAAAAGAGAGTGCTAAGCGTAAACATCAGGCGCATAGAGATAAAAGCTTAAAAGCGGAGATGAATGCCGAGAAGGCACAAAAGCAAGCAGAACTTCAAGCATTTGATGAAGCGAAGAAAGCGATGGATCGAGAAAAGAATCAGGAGATTCAAGCGCAGCAAGAGAAGAATCGAGCAAGAAGTGAGATGCGTGATTTGATTGATCGTGAGCGAGTGAATAAAGAGAAGGGTGAAGCGCGTTTTAACTTTAGTCATGATGGTAAAAAGATTCGTTCAGTATTTGTGACTGATAAACAACATCAGGAATTGAGTGATGGAAAGTTAATTGTTTGCCGCAATGATCGAGATGGTTTTGATTATCCTGTATTGCCGGTATCGTTTAAAGAACGAATTCATCATTTGGAAGAAACGTTAGGTGAGAAGATTTTTTATTATATCTCTTCATCCTTAACAGAAGGTGATGCTGAAGATGAATGGGCGGCTTGGGATGCTTATGAAGCTTCTTTGAAACAAGATCCAAAGCATCAGAATTAAGATAAGATTGAATAATAGGATGAGAAATCCTGTAAGTTCATATAAAAGATTCCATTAAATTTATTCAATAAAAAAGCACTTCGTGAGAAGTGCTTTTTTGTGCCATGCTATAAAATATCCTAAAGATTATGCTGTGTGTGTTATCTATTTCTGATTAATATTTATTGCTAGGATTTATCAGAAATTTATCAGGATTGTTAAATTTTTATTTTATTACTATTTTAATTTTTATAAAAATAGATACGAGATATTCATTAGTTATATCTCATATTAAATAACGTATCAGGATTTTTTGCTATTTAGATGTTTTTTCTGCTTGTAATCTTTCTTCTTTAGCTTTCTTCATGAAAAACCATGTCAGCCAACCTAGCATGATAATCATAAATACGACACCGAAAGCAACAATGCCAACAAAATACGGGTCTGCGCCAATTAATTTCATCATAGAATCTTTTCCTTTTATAAAAATAGTAGAGCTATGAAAGTCTAAATTATTATTCTATGAGATTACTATCCCACAAAAAGGGTAAATAATCCACGTGATTGGATTAAGTATTAGTTTTGTTTGATGCGCATCAAGTTTTGATTATCCGAGGATTTAAGGCTGTTTTTGGGGGATTATCAAAATTATTTTATTGTTGATTTTATGGTGAGGAAGAAATTCTTCCTCTGAGCATTGTTGGTGGGGATATTTATTAATCAATAATTAAATAGAATAAATAGTGATGGGATGAAAGAGTTGGGTTAGTTGCTAAAAACAGTACGCAGGATTCTATGTTGTAGCTGGTGGAAATATTTTTGATCAATTTCACTATCGGCGGAGCTGGATATAAATTGTTATGGTGTTATCTCAGTTTAAGAATTTTGGTAATCATTGTTGGTAAGCGATTGACAGAGGCCTGCGGGTTATTAATATGAGTTTTCTTCAGTTGTACATTAACTTTCAAAGAAAGTTAGTTCAGTAATTAAAATTGATAGCTGATATCTGAATAGTAATAACGAGCCGTGTAAATAATTTTTGAATTTCTTTTTTTATGTATATGAAATTACCGGCAAGAAAAAACCCACTAAAATAAATTAGTGGGTTTCTATGTAGTGGTGGCTCGAGGCAGAATCGAACTGCCGACACGCGGATTTTCAATCCGCTGCTCTACCAACTGAGCTACCTAGCCACAAGAGTTCCCAATCATAACCGATCCACGAAAAATTTGCAAGGGGTGTTTGC
>DXHP01000084.1 GCA_019113305.1 Candidatus Ignatzschineria merdigallinarum
GTGAGTACTATGAAAAACCGACAACTGAAAGAAAGCGTAAGAAGGCTGCTGCTCAGAAACGCCATTATAAACGTATAATGCGCGAATCTAACCGTAGAATCCGTTACTACTAATCGTTGTTTAGTTTTTAAAGCTACTCAATGTGAGTAACGATAAAAACCCTAGATTTCTATCTAGGGTTTTTTATTATGTCGACGATCTATATGTTTCACCCCTGCTCTTGCTAAAATTATCAGTCAGCAAGTACATGCACATCATCTTAAATAACTTTATAACTTATATCGTAAAATCAGCATTAAATTATGACTTAGAAAATACATTCCAGCGCTTACTCATCTGAAGCATGCCATGATAACAACTATTCTTAATCAAAACGATGATAGTGATAATCTAACGAATATATTCTATAGGGTTGCACAGATCATCATTCAACGTAAAATAGAGTGATCTATTTTTACACTATTTAATTCATCAATTTGAATATTTTGGAAAAGACTTTATGAAACGAAAAATAATCTTCTGTACTGCGATATTATTGATCCTTACTGCATGCGCTTCATCTGGCAGCCCAAGTGTCAAAGCACGTAATGATTATTCTAATCAAGTATATGGACGTATTTCTTATGATTATAGTTTTAGCAAATAATCTAAAATATAGATGACCAAAATTATTTCGTCATAGCAATAATCGCATTTGTGACTTTAATACTCGAAATCAAACGCCCTGTTTTTTCAGAGTAAATATTCACATCCCAAATGTGAGAACGTTTTCCTCTATGAATCAAATCTGCTTTGGCAATCACCGTATCGCCAATATTGGCAGATGAGATATGGCTTGCACTAATCTGCATACCCACACAACCTTCCTCTTGCGGTAAAATTGCATAAGAACCGATTCCACCAATTGTTTCCGCCAATGCGATGGTCGCACCACCATGCAAAAAACCCATGGTTTGTTGATTATCTTCTGTCACCGGCATAGATGCTTCAGCATATTTTTCGCTCAATTCAATCATCGTAATTCCCAGCGTTTTAATTAAATTACGTCCCGAATATTGATTAATACGCTCAACGGTTCTTTCCCCAATCATACTCTACTCCCTATTTTTATTTGAAACAGATATGCTACCGCAAATGATTTATTTTCTTCCAAATAACGTTAAAGAAAATCATGGCAAGCACTGCATTCTGTTTGCTTTTTAAGATACAATAAACAATTATATTCTCATTTATCCGATGTAAAGGAAAGTATATCTATGAACATCCAAATTTGGTCTGATTTCTCTTGCCCATTTTGCTATATCGGCAAACACAACCTAGAACAAGCCATTATGCTTCTCTCTGAAGAAGAGATGGCACAGATCAAAATTCAATATCGCAGTTTTGAATTAGCACCTGATGCGCCGGCATTTACAGAGCTTTCATTAGCAGAAGTTTTAGCAGAACGCTATCAAACCACACTCGAAAAAGCAAAAGAACTCACCACAAACTCTGCAGGAATGGCGGCGACGGTTGGCTTAACCATTCATAATGAAAAGATCGTGCCAACAAGTACATTTGCCGCACATCAATTACTGCATTATGTTGCGAATAAAGCGCCAGGAAAAATCAAAGCTTGTGCAGATCTCCTCTTCAAGGCTTATTTCCAAGATGGTATTAACTTAAGTGATATCGTGGCATTGATCGAGATTGCTGATAAATTAAAACTTGATTTAACAGATGTAAAAAAAGCTTTAGATGAAGAAACTTATGTCAATGCTGTGCGAGATGATGAAGCGATTGCTCATCGTATCAACGTTCAAAGCGTACCATTTTTTGTGATTGATAACGAAGTGGCTATTCAAGGCGCACAAAAAGTTGAAGATTTTCACAGTTTTTTAGTCGAATACTTAAAAGAGAAAAATGGTAAAGTAGACGCATAACTCTCAAATACAATTAGGAGCATTATCCATGGAATTAGTGTTAATTGGTGGTTTATTTGGCATCGTAGTGATTGCCTATATCGTCTCATTCTTCATGCTTTCTAAAGAGAGCATTCGTAAACTTTGGATGTCCCTTTTCCTCATTGTGTTTGCTGTTGCTATTGGAACTTTATTGGTAGTGCATTTTAATACCGATCTTTTAGGAACCTTAAAAGATATGTCCGAAATTTACTTTGCTTATTTCGTGATTACTTTCCTTCTGATCTTAGGCTTAATTAATATTTGGGTATTTAAAGCAGTTATTTGGCGAGTTTTGAGAGGAAAAGACCTCAATTTTCGCGATGAATAGATCCTATTTCCAATATTACGGCATCAAATAAGCACTTCAAAAAAAGCTGAGATATTCACATCTCAGCTTTTCACATTACTGTCTTTTAAAACTCTCAGCCAAAAATTCCTCACGAAGAAAATCCCCATCATTATTAATCACCTGCACACAATTCATCAGCAATAAAAATCATTGCTCTCCAACATCACAAGACAGTTTAATACGCCAACTTAAAACCAACTCCACTATAATAGAACGATCTGAATTATAACAATCATTACCGAAGGTGCGACATGAGTAAACATCAGGATCATCTGCAAAAAGCCGCAGCATATTTCTCTTTTGGTTTTACCGGAAGAATTGGGCGTCTTGAATTTGCGAATCGATTTGTCACGTATCTATTGCTATTTATTGTCATTTTTCTTCTCTACTACTTCATTGTAGAACAAGGGCTATTTTCACTATTTGATGGCAATGACCGCTCTACCGATATGACCCGTGGCTTAATCAAGTTGATCTTTTATGCCGGATTTTTAGGTGCTTTTATTCTGCTAAATATTCGTGTCGTTGTAATGCGCTTACATGATATTAATCTTTCCGGCTGGTGGTCTTGCGCGCTATTTATCTTTCCCTATGCCACGGACTTAGTGATCATCATGTTGCCCATGACTTTAAATGCAACGCTACTCTATACACTCTTTTATCTCTTTGCCATTATCGGCTTAGCCGCAAGACTCTTTCCCTTTATTATGCCGGGAAATGAAAAGTCAAATCAGTATGGTGCCCCCACAAAAACCGGCAATCCTATCGGTGCGTGTTTATTAGTTATTATGCTATTCGTTGGCGCTTATTTCCTTTATCGCTACATTACATTACAAAGTATTTCGGTGACATTTTTACAAAATATCTCCTAATAATAAGCATCTTATCGCGACTGTTCCTGTCTTTAAAGAAGATCCACACTGATGATTATTTTGCAATTAACAAAAACCAATGAATATTTTCTATAGCAATATTCATTCTAAAAATATCAAACAAATATCCAAAACCAGTTCTATGATGAGACTGGCATCTCCATAATCCCCCATAAAAAAAGCTAGGAAGTGAATAGCACTTTCCTAGCTTTTCTGATGCTTCAAATCTTCTGTTTATTCAAACATCTAAGTAATATCTTTCTGATAATTCATGGATTAAACCGCTATTGACGATTCTTTCTAGCAAATCGCTTCTTCATCAAAAAGCCAATATAAAGTAAGATAATCCATATTGGAATCACCACAACCGCATAAACCATATTGCCTGATTGCGTCATCATCACAAGCAACAATGCTAAAAATGCCAATGCAAAATAGTTACTATAAGGATAAAACGGCACTTTAAATGTGAGTTCTTTAAGATCCACCTGCTTTCTGAACTTATATTGCACGATGACAATTAGCCCCCAAGTAATCGTTGCAGCGGCAACTGCCAGAGACATAATTCGCATAAATGCGCCTTCCGGCACGATAAAGTTGATAATCACCGCGACCAAAGTACAGAGCGATGAGAATAAAATTGCCACAAAAGGAGCGGAGTTACGGTTGAGTTTCAAGAAGAATTTTGGTGCATTACCCTGCTCTGCTAAACCAAATAACATTCGACCATTACTATAAATCCCGCTGTTATAAACCGAAATTGCTGCCGATAACACGACGATATTAAAGAATGTTGCCGGGATATTAATCTCACCAATTGGCGTATTAACAACCCCAAACCCCATCTCTTTGAAGATAATGACAAATGGGCTACCATCAGTTCCAATCTCATTCCACGGATGTAATATCATTAACACCGCAATTGAGAGAACATAAAACAGCAAAATTCTCCAAATGACTTGCTTAATCGCTTTTGGAATCGACTTCTTAGGATCATCCGCTTCACCTGCCGTGATTCCAATCAATTCTGTTCCCCCAAATGAGAACATCACAATCACCAAAGATAATAAGAACTCTTTAATTCCAAAAGGGAAAAAGCCACCATGCGACCAAAGATTGGAAATGGATGCACCATCAGCCCCCATTAGAATCAAATAACCACCTAATGCAATCAAAAGAATAATCGCGAGTACTTTAATCAGTGCGAACCAAAATTCAAATTCTCCATAAACCTTGATTGAAAAGAGATTAATAATGGTAATTAACACTAATACCGTCAACGAAGAAGCCCAGAGCGGAATGTCAGGAAACCAGACTTGGATATAAATTCCGATCACGGATAATTCGGCCATGCTTACCAATATATAGAGAAACCAATAGTTCCAACCAGCTAAAAACCCAGGGAATTCGCCCCAATACTTGTAAGAAAAATGACTAAATGCACCGGCAACAGGTTCGTGTGTCGACATTTCGCCCATCATTGTCATAATGAGATAAATGACAAAACCTCCTAACAGATACGCCAATAATATTGCCGGACCCACCAAGGCAATCGATTGTGCAGAACCATAAAAAAGCCCTGTTCCAATCGCTCCACCGAGAGCTATCATCTGTATATGACGATTTTTAAGCCCTCTCTTAAGCTTTACTTCCTTTCCCTCAGACATGTTCTTCCCGCTTCACTAATCCATAATCTTGATCAACGCTTTATTACCAATAGCATCAATCGCTAAATAACTGATAAACGTAACAGCTTAGTATAACAACTTTCAAAAAACGCGTGATAAAAGCTTTCCTCAATGCCGATGATTAGCACAATCTGTCTCATTTCGTCATCGTGAAATGTTCAAGTGATCTTCTTCATTTTTCTGTCAATGTCTCAAATGACTCCCTCTCCTAACAAACATCATTATCAAAAATAATCATAATTTACGAAAACTCTCCATCATTCTTATCACACGACTAATTTCGATTACTAATAGAAGATAACCGATATTCTCTCCAATCCTATCGCTGTTTTAAACAGTCACTTTTAGAAATCTATTCCATCCAACTCATCACCAAATCAATTCCACTATTATTCGGAATAACAATCTCGATTGACGCTTGTCTTCTCACAGATTGTCCTTTAAGATTTCAACCATTGAGTTACTGAAAAGCTTGTTATTCACAACATTACAAAGGAACAGATCATGATTGGAATTATTGGTGCGATGGAACAAGAGGTCACGCTACTTGCGTCGATGATCACAAATCCCCAAGAGACTCAAATTGCCGGCGTACGCTTTATTGAAGGTTCATTAGAAAATCAATCTGTCGTTTTACTTCGTTCCGGCGTTGGTAAAGTCCAAGCAGCCATGGCAACAACTCTACTGCATGAACACTTTAAACCAACAACAGTGATTAATATCGGTTCTGCCGGTGGTTTAATTTCAGGTATGGAAATTGGCGATATTATTATCTCCGATGAAGCGGCGCATCATGATGTTGATCTCACGCCCATTGGTTTAGCACCCGCAACATTACCGGGATTGCCACAAACTTTCCCCTCAGATCCTGCGTTAATGGCTTTAGTTAAAGATGTTCTGACAGAGTTAAAAATTAACTCGCAAATCGGATTAATCGCGACTGGAGATGCTTTTATTGCGGATCAAGTTCGTGTAGAAACCATTAAAAATACCTTTCCCAATGTGAAAGCAGTAGAGATGGAAGCTGCGGCAATTGCCCAAGTTTGTTATCTCTATCAAACACCCTTTATCGTGATTCGGGCGTTATCTGATCTTCCTGATAAAGAGATGCCAATGAGTTTTGTAGAATATCTTGATTTTGCCGCCAAGAATTCTGCGAATATTGTGTTACAAGTCTTAGCTAAAATAGCCTTATAAAATAGGTTCGATCGATCTTCAGCCTTCTCTATCTTGATGCGTAGAGCTAAATCGTTTTTTTACAAATGCCAGCAATTTCAACAACTACTCTTAAACCGAAACAACAATATTGATTGGACGACACATAGATTAGTGACTTAGCAGATCTACGCATCCGCTAAGTCATGAATTAATTAATCGATTAATCTGTAAATCTGATAGAATTCCTGAATTAAAACATTATCTATCAATTGCTTATCATGAAAATTAATTATTTATAGGAAGAATCACATGAACAAATTTCTCCATATCGGTATTTCGATCTTTTTATGGTTCTATCTTATTCATAGCGTTAATCATAATAATGGGATATTCGGCACCTTTCTCAATAAGTTAGGTGATAAATTATTACCAAACGGTTTATTGAATATCTCAGGTGCCTTTATATTGTTACTCATCTTCTTTCTACTCTATGCATTTCTCTTCTATATTGCCATTTGGAAAAACCATTCAGAAAAAGAGGAATAACGATCGGCTTTAAATGTTCTACAACCTCAAAAGTCTCTTATCGCACATTTTATATCCATAAAATCACATATCTATCTTCAAGATCGTCATTTTCTCACCTTATAAAACAACTACTTTTCTGAGCCATATCATTTTGCCTAACTTTCAACAATCAAATTACCATTAAATATAATGTTTAATATAACTTTGTAATCAATCAGATATAACAATAACAAGAGTTTAACTGATCAAATGTTATTCATTCTCAGTTAAAAAGTGGGTGCATCATCAAATTTTGCCGTCTATAATGATTTCACATAAAATTTTTTAGGAGTCAAAAAATGGCATTTGCAACTGTTAATCCATATACCAATGAATTAGTAAAATCATTTGAAAGCGCAACTCGTGAAGAGATCGTTGCGGCGATTGAGAAAGCAGATAATGCATTCCAAAGCTGGAAAAAACTTCCTGTTTCAGAACGTGTTGTTTTCCTTCAAAATGCCGCTGATCTTCTTCGTAAAAACGTGGATAAATATGCGGGCATTATTACCCTTGAAATGGGTAAAACCTTCGCGGAAGCAAAAGGCGAAGTTGAATTATCCGCACAGATTTTAGAATATTATGTGCGTCATGCTGAAGCACAATTACAACCTCGTCAACTTCCTGTAATGGATCCGGCGGAAGGCAAAGCGGAACTTGTTTATGATCCAATGGGCGTTCTTCTTGCGATCGAACCATGGAACTTCCCGTTCTATCAAGTCGCGCGTATTCTTGCACCACAACTTTCAGCAGGTAATACATTAATTCTGAAACATGCATCAAACCTTCCACAATCAGCGCTGGCATTTGAAGCATTGATGAAAGAAGCGGGTCTTCCTGATGGCGTATTCATCAACCAATTCATTGAGCATGATGATGTTGAATTAGTACTCGCTGATCCTCGCGTCATTGGTGTCGCGTTAACAGGTTCAGAGTTTGCAGGTTCAATCGTTGCCACAACTGCGGGTAAACATCTTAAAAAAGCGATCATGGAACTTGGCGGTGCAGATGCATTCGTAGTACTTGATGATGCAGATATCGATAAAACAGCAGCTTGGGGCGTATTTGGTCGTCACTGGAATGCCGGACAAGTTTGTGTATCATCTAAACGCATGATTATTGATGCAAAAGTTTATGATGAATACTTAGAGAAATATACCGCAGGCGTTGCAGCACTTAAAGCCGGTGATCCAATGGATGCTGAAACACAGTTAGCACCTCTTTCTTCACAACGTGCGAAAGAGAATCTTCTTAAGCAGATCGAAGAAGCTGTAAAACACGGTGCAACCGCAACTGAAGTAGGTCCAAAAGTCCCAGAACAAGGCTGTTTCGTACAACCAACGATTCTCACAAACGTCACACCAGATAACCCAGCATACTACCAAGAATTCTTCGGTCCAGTATCGATGATCATTAAAGCAGATGATGAAGCTGATGCCATTCGTATCGCAAACGATTCACCATTTGGTTTAGGCGGTTCAGTATTCACTTCAGATAATGAACGTGGTCGCCGTGTTGCAGGAGAAATCTCCACAGGAATGATCTTTGTAAACCATCCAACAATGGTCAAAGCAGATCTTCCATTTGGAGGAATTCGCCGCTCAGGTTATGGCCGTGAATTAATTGATCTTGGTTTGAAAGAATTCGTAAATATCAAATTAATCGATGTTGTCGATATCGACGCACCTTTCTAGTTTTCAAATAAAAGTCTGCTTCTAAGCTTTTAGAACGGATAATAGGATCAAATCATAAAGGCTAATCTTGATAAAGAGATTAGCCTTTTTCTTTCCCGAAACCACATCATTTTCACTTCCAAAAATTCGCCCTACTTGCTGGCACGCGATTTATAAAATCTTGCAAGCATTCTCCCCAGCCGAGAATCAGCTTTCAAAGTCATCAAAACAAGCTAGACTCTCGAGAATAGACAACAAAAAAAGAGCATTTGATAATGCTCTTTCATTGAGTTGTTATAGATCAGCTCATCGAGCTTACCAATAAGCCTTTTACAAAAATGCTTTCTCAAAACTTGCTTCAGAAAATCCAACCATTGCTTGATCACCATTGACGATTAAAGGTCTTTTGATCAATGTTGGATGCGTTTGTAGGATCGCAATTGCTGAATCAACATTAAGCACGGCCTCTTTCTCTGCATCCGATAATGCACGCCATGAAGTACTGCGCTTATTGACGATTTCCGCAAGATCAATCAGTTTTAAAATGCCGGAAAGCTCTTCTGTACTTAAACCTGGCTGACGATAATCTTGAAAAGTATATTCAATCTGATGCTTATCCAGCCATGTAAATGCCTTTTTCATCGTATCGCAATTTTTAATTCCATAAACAATCATACAAAATCTCCTGTTTCACGTTCTTTAAGCGGATGCTGTCTGCGCTTCATTAAAATAATGAGGATATTGTAACACCGCATTCACCGCAAGTTGCAATCCATACAGCAATACTCGCTCATCAATCCAAAATTTTGGATGATGATGTGGATAATCGATACCTAACTCAGGGTTCGTTGCGCCGATAAAGACAAAAGTTGAAGGGACTATTTTCGAAAAAGCACTAAAATCCTCGCCATCTAACATACATTTTTGTTGAATCACTCGCGTTTCTTCCATCTCATTAGCAATACACCGAATAAATCCCGTCGTTTGAATATCATTATCAATCATGCCGTAACCGGGCTCAAACTCAACTTCGCACATCGCGCCAAATTCCCGGCAAGTACTATTGGCCATAGTAAGGAGCGCCTGTTTAAATTGCCCACGCATCTCATCGCTCGTTGTCCGAATGGTGCCACCTAATAAGCAATGATTAGGAATCATATTAATCGCATTCAAATCACCCGCTTGAAAGACGGTGTTACTAATCACACCAGCATCTTTCGGCGACTTTTGTCTTGCGACAACCGCCTGTAACTTCGCAACAATAAATGCGCCGATGGTCACTGGGTCAATCGTCGATTCCGGCTCAGAGGCATTGCCACCCCGACCTTGAATTTTTATCGTATAACTATCAGAATAAGCGCTCGCTAACCCTTCTTTAATATCAATCGTACCAAGCGGTAAACTTGCCCAAATATGTTGTCCATAGATAAAATCTAACTCATCAAATAGACCAGTATCAACAAGCTCTTGTGCGCCGCCGGGATAAACTTCTTCGCCATGTTGAAAGATTGCCCAAACTTCGCCCGTTAGCGATTTAAAATCGCTCATCAAAATAACAACATGCCGCCATTAAAATCGCTGTATGTCCATCATGTCCACACGCATGCATTACTCCATCATTTTTCGATTTAAAGCTGATATCATCGTGCTTTTCTGTAATCGCTAAGGCATCCATATCAGCTCGCAGACCAATTTTCGGTCCCGGTTTTCCGGTAGCAAATTTCACTAAAACACTCGTTCCTACAGGACGAATAATCTCGGCATGCTCTAATTGTCCCATTTTATCGACAATATATTGTGCCGTTTTAAACTCTTGAAAAGAGAGCTCTGGATGCGCATGCAAATATCGGCGGTAAGTGAGTAATTCTGGCTCATACTCTTCTAAACTCGCTCGGGAAATCAGGGGCAAATATCGTTCCATGGAATCCTCTTCATTATTTAATATCATCATTGATAATCTTCAGTAAATACTGACATCTACTAAATACTCATTATTCGTAATTCATCAAAAATTAGCGATGATTATCAACGAATAACTACCTGTCAATATATGCACTAAAAACACATCTGTTAATCATTCTCATTTTATCGATATCATATCGATTTGCAAACCATTGCCTTGATCTTGTGCAAATAAAATGAACAAAATTAGGCGTAAAGAACCTTTAATACAATTAAGAAAAATCTTAGATGTTTGCCCAAATAAAAACACTCAATTATCATGAAACATCTTTAAAATAATCACCGGCAATCTGATTTCATCAGACAATAGAGGATCTTTTTCATGGCAGAAACAACCTTTTCTCCGCTCATTCAAGCTCAAGAATTACAAACGCTCATCACCCAAAATCCCGATATTAAAATCATTGATGTACGTTTTGATCTCGGCAATCCTCATTATGGCGAAACAAGTTATGCCGCAGGCAGAATTCCAGGCGCATTGCGTTTAGATTTAGAAAAAGAGCTCTGTACCGTGAAAACCGGCAATAATGGTCGACATCCGATTCAATCGGATCAGTTTCTAATTCAGCTACTACAAAAAATCGGTATTAATAACGAAGATCATATCGTGGTTTATGATGATAAAAGTGGGATGTTTGCCAGCCATATGTGGTGGATTTTAAAACATCTTGGGCATGATAAAGTCCAACTTTTGAATGGTGGAATCTTTGCATGGAAAACGATCAATGGTGAAATTGATACCGCTGCACCAACTACCGATTTTCCTTTGGGGAATATTGAACTACGAGAGAGCGAATTTGGGCTAATTCCTTTAGAAGAAATTTTAGAATATGTTGATGGTGATCCTGATGTCCAGTTACAGATTGTCGATGCTCGCGGCAATGCTCGCTTTCGTGGAGAAATGGAACCTTTAGATCCGATTGCGGGACATATTCCTACGGCCATTAATTACCCTTTTGAACAGAATCTCACTGAAGATGGCCTGTTTAAATCCGCCGAAAAATTAAGACAAGAATGGTCCGATTTCCTACAAGGAATTGATCCTAAAACCATCGTTCATCAATGTGGTTCCGGCATCTCTGCTTGTCATAATCTCTTTGCTACTTATTATGCAGGACTAGGTCCAACGCAGCTTTATCATGGATCTTGGAGCGAATGGTGTGCAGATCCTACAAGACCAATGGCAACTAAGCAAAATTAAACTAACAATTTATCTAACAGGCTGGCACTCGATCACTAAACATCAGCCTGTATTTCCCCGCGATAGATATGTTTAAAAAAATGCTATTGTAGCTTTCGTACATTAAAATGGGCCGGTAAAAATTGTAGATCCATATAATTTCGATTGAAATTTTTAGGATCAATATAGACATCAATGCCGGCAATTCCTTGAAGATAGCGCTCAGGATTTTTCAAGAGAATCTCACTTTTAAAAGTATAAATCGTATTTGTCCGATGATCATGCCACGATGTTTTCACATAATAAGGTCCACTTCTGCCGCCTTGATCTGAAATCGCCTTCTTGGCATCTATCACCCTTTCATATTTTGTGACAATCATACTCCCCCGACGATATAATCTTAACTGCCGCCAACGATGATACATTGCCGGAATAATAAACAACCATGTCATGCTGAACAAAGTACCGACATAAAGATAAAGACCATCGCCATTCATCACAAATGCACTGATTAAACCCAACCCAACAAATGCAAAAATCGCCGCAAAAATGAGTAATCCTTGAATAAAATCAAAACGAATATCTAGCTGCTTCATTATCAATATCTCTTAGCCACTTACACATCGGTTTTCGGAGTATATAGATAGATCTCCGGCACTTTTTCAACAGCCATATAGTAACGAGATTTAGGATTTTGCGGATCGAGATAAACTGGCAGTGTCATATTTTCCGTTAAAATAGTGCGAGGATCATAATTTAATGCCGGACTTTTAAAGTGATAGATCAGATTCGTAATTGGATCATGCCATTGCGTGGTAATAATATAAGGTCGCCAGCCAAAGAGATTGTAATAGGCGAGATTAACAGAAACAACGTGCGTTTCAATGATCGTACCAGTTTGTAACATCTGCCCTTTCACGATTCTTTTACGAATCACAATATAGAGCGGGATCCAGCCACAAGCGCACATGATCAAACCAAATAGTATCGGAATGGGATGATGAATCATGAACGCTAAGATCAATAATAAAATGCCGGGTATACCAAAGAACAGACATACAAAGATAAAAGCGATTTGAATGCCAAGTGGGATTTTAATCATTTGCGACAATTCTCCTTGCATTACATTGTGATAGCCAACAACTTAAGTCAACATAATATCGAGACTTTGGAGCCGATCGATCGACATACACAGGAATACTAAAATTCTGCTCTAATGGTTCGCTCCACTGGCGAGGATCTTGGCTAATAATCGCACTCTTAAAATGGTAGAGCAGGTTTTTTTCAGGATCATACCATTGTGTCACGACAATATGCCCTTGCCACCCTAGAAAAGTTCCTTTATTAAATGGTTTAACCTCCAGTAATGTCGTTTCTACTTTCTCTCCCACCTGCAACATCTGCCGTTTAAGATGTTTTTTAAATATCATGAGACACACAGGAAACCATCCTAAAGTGCAGAGAATGACAGCCATTAATAATGTCATACCATGCTGAATACTCAATGCCAATAATAGAAAGATAATACCAATACCCCCGAAAAATACCGTATAAAGTGCAAAAGAGATTTTAATTCTTAAAGGAATGTGGAATATTGTCGGCATCATATTGCTAATTATTTCAGAAGAATCCCCAATGATGAGGAGATCGCATCTAAATCCATATAGTACTGTTTAGGATTACGAGGATTAATATAAACAGGAATCTGTATATTCTTTTTTAAAAAACGCTCAGGATTATTAGTTAATGGTCCACTTTTAAATATATACAGTTTATTCGTCACTTGATCGTGCCACTGACTACGAATTAAAAAAGGGCGCCAATTATTAACGGAATACTCCGCTAAAACAATATCGAGAAATTCAGATTGCACCTTTTCTCCTCGGCGAATCACCTTATTTTTAATCCAACGTTTCCGTAAAAAGATGAGCAATGGCGTAAATCCGATCAATGCCGAAATTGCGCCCGCTCCCGTAAAAAGCATCGCATCTGTTGTTGCGCCAGACTGCTGAATCATCATCAATCCACCCCCTAAAAAGAGCAGACCGGCACCGCCAAACATCACCGTCAACATCACCATGGTAAAACGTACACCTGAGAACATATTCTTTTCCTTACTTATCATCAAAGCGCTTCGGCAAAAAATCTAAATCCATATAGTTTTGTCGAAAGTTTTTAGGGTTTACGAGAACAGTGATCGTTCCGACATCTTGCAGATATTTTGTCGGATCATACCACTGCGTATTACTCGAAAAATAGTAGAGTGTATTATTGTCAATATCGAGCCATTTTGTGCGAACGATATAGCCTCGGCGATCATTCATCGAAACCTCACTACGGATCACTTCCATAAATGTTGTCGCAATCGCAACGCCCTTTTCTCTCACTCGGCGCTGAATTATGCGCTTTCTAACAAGCGGAATCACCGTTCCCCAACCGACTAATGAGAACATCGCTCCCACCACCAGCATTACTGGTTCGCCGATATGATAAAACCCAATGAGAATACCAATTCCCACAATCCCAAATATTGAAAAAAAGCCGATAATAAACTTTTCCATAATGCGCTCTATTACGCTAATTTCGGTAAAATAGAGAGATCTACCGTATAAATTTTATAATCTTTCCGGCTAATTTTAACCGGAATTTCTCGACCTTGTAGAAACTTCTCAGGGTTAAACTGAATATATTCACTCTTAAAATAAAATACTGCGCCGCCATCTGGATCTGTCCATTTTGTATGAACATAATAGAGATTCTCTGCTAAAGCTTCGATATAATCTAGCTCCGTCATAATCTGATCATAATCCGCTTCGACAAAAGCCGCTCTTCGGATTTTACGAATTTCATATCCCCAAGCATAAAGCAATAATCCGGTAAAAAGCGCCCCAAAAGAACCGGCGATATAAACGCCCGGCGTTTCACCCGCACGATAAAAAACATAAGCCGCCCACCAGCAGACAAAAATCAATGCAAATAGCAGTAAATATCCAAAAATCTGTTTCATCATCTATTCTTCTTTATCTTCATATGAAAGTGCTCATTATCTTAGATTTCCCAGTGATTATTTGCAATCTGTTCCAAAGACATAAATCATATATCGATGAGATTTATCCCTCATCTATAAAACAAATCCAAACAATATATTCATAAAAGCATCATATGATGCCTTTAATCAACAGTAGCTAATTGATAAATCCTCGCAATATTCTGACTGGTACTTTGTAGATTCTGTACGGCATTGTTCAAAGCATTTTCCAGCGTATCCGGTTTTTGCATAATCGAAAAAACAGCATCAATGCCATAGTCATAAACGGCCTCGTAGCCATCACCTAAGCTTCCGGCAATAGCAATTACGGACTTGTCATATTTCTTGGCTAATGTCGCAACACCAATCGGTGTTTTACCGAAAACTGTCTGCGCATCAATCCTTCCTTCCCCGGTAATCACTAAATCAACTTGCTGCAGCGCAGCTTCAAACTGCACGGTTTCTAATACAATGTCGATGCCAGGTTTTAAGATGCCATTTAAAAAGGAGATCGCAGCAAATCCCATTCCTCCCGCAGCCCCACTTCCAGCAACAGCACGATGATCTTGCTCCAACGTTTCTGCCACTATATCGGCATAGTTTGTCAATGCAGCATCTAGCAGTAATACTTCTTCCGGTGTCGCACCTTTTTGTGGCGCAAATATATGTGATGCGCCCCTTGTTCCCAACAATGGATTATCCACATCACAGGCAACTTCAAGGGAGATATTCGCCAGACGATCATCAAGCCGAGAGAGATCAATGTGCTTTAAGGATTGCAGTGCCAAACCACCGGCAGATAAAACATCACCTTGCTGATCTAAAAAACGCACACCTAATGCCGATAACATGCCGGAACCCCCATCATTCGTCGCACTACCACCAATAGCGAGAATCATTTTTTCAGCACCTTGATTCAGTGCATCCAATAACAATTCACCGGTTCCAAAAGAGCTGGTCACAAGTGGATTTCGCTCTTCTGGCAATAATCGCATTAAGCCGCTACTTTCCGCCATCTCGATAATTGCCAATTTTTCTGATGCGATAAAACCATAATGCGCTGTGATAATTCG
>DXHP01000085.1 GCA_019113305.1 Candidatus Ignatzschineria merdigallinarum
TCTTTCTTTACCGCTTCAAATATCCGCAAGCCTTCTTCCATTCCAACGCCGCGATAAGAGTAAATTGATGAGCGATTTGCTTTATCAAAAGAGCCTTTAAATACCAAAGGAATATTCAGCGCTTCTGTCACCGAGACATATTTAGCACAAGCGGCTAAAGTACTATCTAAATCTTCTAAAACGTTAATACCACCAAAAAGTACAAAGGGTTTCTGATTATCAACGGCAATATTCTGAACTTTAATCACGATTAGGGTCCTTTTATCAAGAGGAAATAACTTATTATCGCTATCGATTCTAACAGCATAATGAAGGCGAAATATTTCTGCCTATTTTACCTAAATAAACCACACTTGTATTGGTTCGCTCGCTTTTTCATTTAAATAACCTCTTCCTGCGCAACCCCAATGAGGAAGATTATGCTGAAAATCTTAAAGTACTGTAAAATGACAAAGATCAAATAGCGACTCTTCTTTGCTCTCACACTCTCTTATAAGCGCCCGCCATCATGCAGACTTTTAATACCGCCGACAACTATAAAAAAGGGGTTTTTCTCACGCTCTCCTGCTATATCATTTGGGGATTCTTTCCTATTTATTGGTATCCATTAACGGGAATGGATCCTTTACAACTGATGGCTCAAAGAATTGGTTGGGCATTGCTCTTTATCGCCCTACTCCTCTGTTTTCGAAAAGATGATAGAAATCTCCTGAAAGAAGCACTGACAAATCGTCGAGTGATCATTACTTTTATGGGATCTTCAATGTTTCTTTTCATGAACTGGTCAATCTATCTCTATGCCATCAGCAGCCATCAAGTGCTAGAGGCAAGTTTAGGGTACTACATGAACCCGCTGATCAGCGTTCTATTAGGCATGTTACTCTTCAAAGAAAAGCTGACAAAAGCTCAAGCGATAGCCATCGTAATTGCGGCGCTTGGTATTTTATGGCTTGCATTTCTCGGCGGTAAAATCCCCTTCATTGCGCTTCTTCTCGCAATTTCTTTTGGCTTATATGGTGCCATTAAAAAAATCGCCTCGCTTCCCCCTTTGCCGGGATTATTCTTAGAAACGCTATTTATGCTGCCTTTCACCATCATCTATTTATCGATGATGTATCACCAAGAAGTCTTGGTATTTAGTGAGTTGCCGCCGTTAGCGCTTACCATACTCCTACTCTCCGGCGCTGCGACAACGATCCCCTTACTCCTGTTTGCAAAAGGTGCGAAATATATTCCTCTCTCTATTGTCGGAATCTTGCAATATGTTTCCCCAACGCTGCAATTCCTCTCAGGTTTACTCATTTTTGGTGAAAGCTTCTCTTTTGAACGCCTCATTGGATTTATTATCGTTTGGATTTCAGTGGCAATCTATATTAGTAGTGAGGTTCATCGCATTCGTAAAAAGCGAAAAACAGCCCGAACTTCTCTGACTTAATTTCATAAGCATATTCTTCAGAAAATACGAAAAAGCCCTAAGATCATAAAATCCTAGGGCTTAAATCATATAAAAGATCAAATAACTTTATAATATCGCTCTTGTAATGATATCGGTTTTAAATTATCAGAATTAAAAATTCTTTTAAAAGATAATACATCGCAGGGAACAATATTGACATGCTTTTATCAAGTTTATACCAACAGTTATAACAGTGACTATTAAACTGAAACGTCTACAATTAACCACATTTTCCTCAAAGCTAGCCGCTAATCTTGCATCCTTACCAAAGGCCCTTTTAATCTTGCGAGAGAAAAACCTGAAACATGCAACACGCCGAAATAGAGAATCACCGCAACAACAATCGCAACAATCATTGCTGGAAGCTTGAGTGCAAAAGCACCATCAAACCAAAAGAGATCAAATTTTTGCATCCACAATAAAATTAAAATCAATACCCCATTTGCCGGAATTAATGCCAACATTCGTTTCGTTAATAATGCTTTAAAATGATGGATATTCATCATGATCAAACCTAATCCCAACAACATCGCATTCACCCACGCTGCAATGGAAGATGATAATGCTAATCCAGCATGTTGGTAAAATTGCACCAAAATAAACTGCAAACCAATATTCACTGCAATCGCCACCAAGCTAAAATACATCGGCGTTTTAGTATTTTGTCGCGCAAAATAGACCGGCGCTAAAATTCGAATAATAAAGAATGCCGGAATACTTAACGAATAGGTAACAAGACTTCTCGCTGCCATCATGACATCAGCTTCATAAAATTCTCCTCGCATAAAGAGAATTGCCAAAAGAGGCTCTGCCAGAAACATCAAACCCAACATCGCCGGGATTCCTAAAATTAACGATAATTGAATTCCCCAATCAATCGTTTTACTCAGATTCTCAGTATCTCCCTTTGTATAAAGCTCCGATAATTTCGGCAATACCACGGTTCCAAGCGCAACCGCAAACGTACCGATGGCAAATTCTACCAAACGATCTGAATAATAGAGCCAAGTAATACTGCCCGTTTCTAAACGCGAAGCCAACTGAGTATTGATCAAGATATTAATCTGACTACTTGATGAGCCAATAATCGCCGGAATCATTAGAAACATCACCCGCTTTACGCCAGGTGATGAAAAGTTAATTCTCGGTAACATCGTCAATCCTTGGCGCTTCACTGCATAAAAAAGCGTTAAAAGCTGCATAATTCCGGCAAGAAATACCGCATAACCTAATGCCATAATCGGTTCAGAGAAATAAGCGCTCAAAAGTGCCCCACCAATTAAAAAGACATTCAATGCAATCGGAATAGCTGCCGGAATTGCAAATTTATTCAATGCATTGAGAACACTACTATACATTGCCGTCATACAGATAAAGAAAAGATACGGCAACATCAATCGTAAAAGATCTTCGGTCAATGTGAATTTGACAGAATCATGAATAAAACCTGACGCAAAGAGCAATACCATCTCAGAAGAAAATAATACGCCCAAAAGCGTCATCAGCAGTAAGACTAATCCTAATGTCCCGCTCACTTCTGCCAAAAATAGCTTCAACTCTTCCTGACTTTTCTCTAAACGATATTCACTAAAAACGGGAACAAACGCTTGATTAAAAGCACCTTCCCCAAAAAATCGACGAAATAAATTAGGAATTCGAAAAGCGACACTAAATGCATCCATCGCTGCGCCGGCACCAAAAATGCTCGCAAAAATAATATCTCGGAGCAACCCCATAATTCTGGAGAGAAATGTAAAACCGCTCACCGTAAATAGCGATCGAAATAGCGATGACTTCATAAATTCCTTCGAGATCAAATTCCAAACTTTAGTGATTATACTCTCTTATCCAGTAAACATAAAAAAACCCCGCATCCCTGCGAGGTTTTTGATAAAGAATATTCTCATATTTATTGATTGACTTAACAGATTACTTCTCTGCCGCTTCACTCAACTCATTCATGCTTAAACGTAAGTTTTGACCAATACGGAAGGTCACTACTCGGCGCGCGCTGATTGGAATTTCTTCACCTGTTTTTGGGTTTCTACCTGGACGCTCTGATTTATCGCGTAATTCAAAACTACCAAATCCAGACAATTTTACGGCTCTTCCCGAAGCCAATGCATCACTAATTTCACCAAAGAAATCTTCAACGAATTGCTTCGTATCTTCGCGTGAAATATTGGTGCTGTGATACAAATTCTCTGTAATTGCAGCTTTCGTTAAAGTAGACATCTGTAACTCCTTTACATATATATTACTATTTACTTAATGCTTTATTGGCGTAGTGAAACTCCAGCAGCCCCTAGATCTGCAAGAATCTCTTCTACAATACTGTCAACATCCGCATCCTTGAGACTTTCCTCGCGGTTTTGGAAGGTTAAACTAAATGCCATATTTTTAGATGATGTCTCTGCTTTATCTGCTTTCGGAACATAGATATCGAATAAATTCACCTGTGTCAGATATTTACGAGGTTTTTCCTCTCCCTTCATCACATCAATCACTTTTTGCGTGCTCACTTCAGATGGAACTACTAAAGCCAAATCTCGCTTAGATGTTGGGAAACGAGAAAGTTCTTTGAACTTCGGCGTTTCAGATTGCGCTAATAAGTCATAGTTCAACTCAAACACAAAAACATCTCTACCTAAATCAAGTGCTTTAATCACGCTTGGATGTAATTTTCCTAAATACCCAACAACTTCACCGCTACCTAACTGAATATCAGCACTCTGCCCCGGATGCAAAATCTCACGCGTTGAAGGAACAAATCGGAAATCATCTCTTCCCGTTCTCTTCAAGAGCGCTTCAACATCACCTTTTAAATCAAAGAAGTCAGCCGCACGAGCATCAACGCCCCACTGCAATGAGGCAGCTGTACCACAGATAGCACCTGCGATATGAAGCTCCTGCACAACATTTTCAAGCGTGCCATTATAAGTACGTCCTGACTCAAAAAATCTTAGTCGTGTCTGCTGACGTTTGAGGTTATGATCCATCGCCCCTAAAACACCTGGTAATAGCGTTGTTCTCATGACGGAAAGATCACTCGAAATCGGATTTTTTAACGCAATCGCCGTTTTATTAGGATCCAAGATCGCCTGCCACGCCGGACTCACAAAGCTCATTTCAATCACTTCATGAAAACCACGACTTACGAGAACTTTCTTAAAATCTGTCAATGTTACTTTAGATTCTGGCACTTGACTCATCAAGACCTGAGACATCATCTCAAATGAGACAGGAACATTATCGTACCCATTTAAGCGAGCAACTTCCTCAATAAAATCCTCTTCAATCTGAAGATCGAAGCGATAAGATGGAGGAACAACAATAAGATAATCCTCGTGAACTTCTGTCACAGTACCGACACGATTCACGAACATATTTATATCATGTTTTGTAAATTCCTGTCCAATTATTTGATTTACTTTATAAAATCTTACTTTTACAGCATCTCTTTTTGGTAAAAAGTTCACATCAATCATCTGTGAGACATTACCCGCTTTACCGCCAGCATACTTTTGAATCAATGCTGTTGCATAATCCATTGCTTTTTCAGCTAGTTCAAAATCAACACCACGCTCGAAACGATGAGATGAATCTGTATGCAGACCATAGTTACGCGCTTTACCGGCAATCGTAATAGGGTTAAACCATGCTGATTCTAAGAAGATTGTCGTTGTATCATCATTACAAGCACTCTCTTCACCGCCCATAATACCGGCCATTGCCAACACTTTTTGCTGATCAGCAATCACTAATGTATCGTCTTTTAACGTGACGACATCTTCATTAATTAACGTTAACTTTTCGCCATTCTTAGCACGGCGAACGGTAATATCACCATCAACTTTTGCAAAGTCAAACGCATGAAGTGGCTGCCCAATCTCTAATAATACAAGATTCGTAATATCCACTAAAATGCCGTGTGGACGAATACCACTACGACGAAGTCTTTCACGCATCCAAAGCGGTGATTCAGCACGCGGATTAACGCCTTCAATTACACGACCTAAATATTTTGGACAATCTTTAGCATCCTCAATATGAACAGCCTTAGAAAGCGTACTTTCAACATTGATCTCAGCCGCTTCAACAGTATCAACAGACTGATCCGTAATCGCCGCTAAATCACGAGCAACCCCTAAAATACTTAAGCAATCTCCACGATTTGGCGTGAGATCAATCTCAATAATTTCATCATCAAGATCCAATAACTCTCTAAAATCCACACCAATCTCTAAATCTTCATCCAGAATCATTAATCCTGACGCATCTTCATTGATTCCTAACTCTTTTGCTGAGCAGAGCATTCCTGAAGAGGCAACTCCACGAAGTTTTGCATCTTTAATTTTAAAATCACCAGGAAGAACCGCACCAACTAAAGCCGTTGGAACTTTAATACCGACAGCCACATTCGGCGCGCCGCACACAATTTGTACTAAAGCATCTTGTCCAACATCCACTTGCGCTACACGAAGACGATCAGCGTCTGGATGCTGCTCTAATTCCACAACTTTCCCGACCACAACACCATTAAATGCCGGCGCTGCTAATTCAACACCCTCAACCTCTAAACCCGCCATCGTTAAACGATCTGAGAGATCTTCAGGAATGTTTTCAATCCACTCTTTTAACCAAGAAACTGAAATTTTCATAATATTTTCTTACCCAGTAATTGTTTATCTAAATTGTGTTAAGAAGTTCATATCATTTTCATAGAACAAACGAAGATCATTAACGCTATAACGAAGCATCGCTAAACGCTCAACGCCCATTCCAAATGCATAGCCTTGGAACTCTTCTGGATTGATATTCACTGATTTAAGAACGTTAGGATGAACCATCCCGCACCCTAAAACTTCCAACCAACCTGTGTTTTTACACACACGACAACCATCACCATTACAGATCACACACTCAATATCTACTTCTGCAGATGGCTCTGTAAATGGGAAAAATGAAGGTCTAAAACGAAGTTTTAGATCTTTTTCAAAAAACTGTTGCATGAACTCTGTCAAAATCCCTTTCAGGTTGGCAAAAGTTACGCTTTTATTCACAACTAACCCTTCCACTTGATGGAACATTGGGCTGTGAGTCACATCCGAGTCACTTCGATAAACTCGGCCATAACCAATCATTTGGATTGGCGGTTTCTCTTCTTGCATCACATGAATTTGCGTATTTGAAGTATGCGTTCGAAGCAACATATGCTCATCAAAATAGAAGGTATCAAACATTGCTCTCGCAGGATGATGCTCCGGAATATTCAATGCTTCAAAGTTGTAGAAATCACTTTCGATTTCAGGTCCTTCAACAATATCGAAACCTACCGATGCAAAAAACTCATGAATACGCATCATCGTTCTTGTAATCGGATGAAGCGCCCCAGTATCGCTATTTCTACCTGGCTGCGTAACATCCACCGTTTCTGTCATGAGCTGTCTATTCAACTCCGCTTCTTCAAGCGTATTCTTTTTCGCTTCCAAAGCACCCATCACTTCGGTTCTGACTTGGTTAATCTCAGCACCTCGCGCCTTACGCGCTTCAGGATCTAATTTTCCAAGCTCAGCCATTAAGCTGCTAATTTGGCCTTTTTTACCAAAATAGGTTACGCGTACTTCATCAAGTGCCTGCAAATTTTCTGCTTTAGTGATGGCATCTAAAGCAGAATGAAGAATTGTCTCTAGACTCATTAGTTCATCTACCTACATATCATTTAAAAATAAAAAAAGGAAAAGAGCCATTAAATAGCCGCTTTTCCTTTTTGTCTATACTCTCAATTGTTAATGGATAACGCTACGTTACCTTAACAGAGAAAATTTTGTATTTATGCTAATGCTGATTTCGCACGTTCTGCTAATGCACCGAATGCATTAATATCATGAACAGCCATATCTGCAAGCACTTTACGGTCAATTTGGATCTCGGCTTTTTTCAAACCGTTGATAAATCGGCTGTAAGAGAGACCAAACTCACGTGCAGCAGCATTGATACGAACGATCCAAAGAGAACGGAAGTCTCTTTTACGTTGACGACGGTCACGATATGCGTATTGACCAGCTTTATAAACTGCTTGGGTCGCTGTACGGATCGAGCGTGAACGCGCGCCGTAGTAACCTTTAGCTTTCTTTAAGATTTTTTTGTGACGTGCTTTAGTGATCGTCCCACGTTTAACTCTTGCCATTTTTAAATTCTCCTAGCTAATGACTATGCGTTTGGTAACAATTGCGCGATTTGCTTATGATCTGCTTTCGAGATCACAGCCTCACCACGAAGATGTCTTTTACGCTTAGTTGATTTTTTAGTAAGAATATGGCTACGGAATGCACATTGGCGCTTGAAGCTACCACTTGCATTTTTGCGGAAACGCTTTTTTGCGCCGCTATGTGTTTTTAATTTTGGCATTTTAATCCACTCGCATTTCTAAAATTAATTATTAAATAGTTAATCTACTCTTTTGCCGCACTCTTTAAAGGAGCAAGAACCATCGTCATTTGACGACCTTCTACTTTTGGACGCTGTTCAACAATGCCATACTCTTTTAAATCTTGCTCTACACGAAGAAGTAGATCCATCCCGAGATCTTGGTGAGCCATTTCACGACCTCTAAAACGAAGCGTTACTCTGCCTTTATCACCATCTTTCAAGAAACGTATCAGGTTGCGTAGTTTTACCTGATAAT
>DXHP01000086.1 GCA_019113305.1 Candidatus Ignatzschineria merdigallinarum
CTTATCAGGATGTTGCAAAAATTGTGACAGTGCTTAGTAAAGTCGGGCTTGCTAATATTGGGTTCGTCAGTCTTCCCGAAGAAGGGGGCGCAGCGCCTGCTCAGTAACGCTTAAGTCTTTGGTTGAAAGTCTATCAGCTCAATAACCCCTTTTGATCAAAGCACCATCAATGAAGCCATTATCGTGGATACGGTAATGGCTTTTTTATATGAGAAATAATCGGGATTTTATCGTGAAATCGGCTTAAGATTATCTGATTAAAGACTCTATTTAAAAATAGATGCATGGCTGGAGAGAATGGTTGCACTCTTTTTAGCAATCCCGTGCCAGTAGTTATAAAAGCGCTTTTTAAACCAAATAGCCTATAAAGTTGATTTACGGCTAGGAGAATGATTGACTGCTTTGAGTGAGGTTGCGTTAGCTGTGATCGCGATGATTTTTTAATTGGCTTGGACAATTATCAGCGGTTGTTGTGAATCTGCTTAAAGTGAAAGAAGATAATGAATCATTCCTGATTGTTGTGTTAATGGATAGATCACAGCGATAGAACATCTTACCAGCCGCCAGAAGCACCGCCACCGCCACTTCTTCCACCGCCGCCGCTTCGACCGCTACTGCTTGAACGGCTGCTGCCTGATGATGATCTTCCGCCGGAAGAGCTGCGACCAGAACCTCGGCTTGAGCTGCTGCTGACATTAATCTTAATCGGCGCTTTCATAACGCCGGTGGCAAGCCCGATGGTTTGAATAATCGTTGCGCCAATGCCAGCGAGAATCCCGATTTGAAGTCCGGCAATAAAGGTTGCAAAGATGCCAATCATGGCAGAAGAGGGAAGCGCATGAAACAGTGCTGATACCCAACGGGTTTGTTTAAGGTTGGTGCCTTGATAGAGTGTTTGATAGATCAAAACAACGCACCCCACCAATAATCCCATAATAATATTGCTAAAGAATGCATAGGCAAATAATCCACTTAAAATGCCCATGACTAATGCCATTAGAAGTGCCGCTTTAAACTTATTGGAGGAATTTTTGGAGGATTTAAGGGCTTTTTCATAACCTTTTAAAGTTTCAATAATACCGCCGCTCGCAGTATCGACAATCTTCGGCTCACCATAATTTGATAGGATTGGTTTTTCATCCTCTTTTGAAAAAGAAGGAGAAGCAGAAATAGAAGGGCTTTTTCGATGACCTTTAATGAGTTGATCAATGTCATTAACCGCTTGCGTCGTATATTGTTGCCGGATTTCTTGCTCTATTTCAATAGGAATGTGGGGCGTTTCTTTATTCGCATTCATTAAAGCTCGGCGCTGTTGGCGATGGATTTCCCAGCTGCTTTGATGATTTTTTGTTGTAGTTTTAAAAGTGCTATTTTGAGAAGCATTTTGGTGTTTTTTACCATTTCTTGTCAATAGCAAAAAAGGGGCGATGAATACTATAAATACCGCTGTTAATACGGCAGTAATAAAGATGCTAAAGATGAGAATAACCGAGATGATTGCGGGTAAGTATTGGCCTAATAACATTTGAAACCAATAGGGAAGATGTTCTCTTAAAAAGGGTTCTCCCAATGTGAGCCCATTCGGGATTGCGGTATTAAAGCCACCAAAGTAATAGGTCAATCCTAAAAAGACCGTCATACTGGCAATTGTGATGAAGGGGTAATTTTGTAATCCTCTTAAAATTGCAAATCCCCAGAGCAGAAATGAAGCCGCAACAAGGTAGGCGAATAGAGGATCGAGGATCCCAAAATCTGTCGGTGATTTTGAGACTGATAGCGCATTGGTTTGTAGTTCTGGCAGTGGCTCATCTTGAATCTTGGCAATTAAAGCATCCACAGCTTGCATGATTCCTTGATAGAAATTGCCATTTCTAAATTCCGGTGTGAGGTATTGATCGAGAATCATCTTTGCGGCAAGATCAGGAATAGCCCCTTCTAAGCCATAACCCACTTCGATTCTCATTGTGCGATCATTCAGGGCGATGACCAATAGTGCGCCATCATCAATGCCGGCGCGACCAAGTTGCCATTTCTCCATGACTTTTACGGCATAATAGGCAATATCTTCTTGGCGAAGCTCAGGAATAATAAGTACCGCAATTTGCGAGCCAGAATCATATTCAAGCTGCATAATTTTGTCATGCAGTTGCTGTTTTTGATCATTTGAGAGAATATTCGCATGATCCATAACACCGCCACTCAGCTCGGGAATAGGTGTTTGGGTTGTATTAAAATCGGCTGTTTGCGCGGTGCTTACGGCGAATAAGAGGGAAACAAGGATCAAAAGCAGAGAGATCATATTGATCACTTTTAAAGTCACTGCCGAGAAAAATGGCAATCTTGAAATGGATCGTGCGTACATATTATGTCCCATTATATCTATTTTTATAAAGCCAATATTCAGCTAGGAAATGTATTGGTATTTGTCCATCAATCCTAGTTTGTAATCGGTTTTTATAGCGTTCCTGTTCTTCATTTTTTTTCGGCATTCTCGTCATCTCTTTTTGGTTGAAGAGAGGATTAGAATGAAATCACTGGCGCTTGATCGATATGAGGATCATCCACGCTAAATTGTTGTAATGGCGCATAGCCAAAGATTTTGGCAACAAAGAGATAAGGGACACGGCGAATGGTTGTGTTGTATTCTCGGATCGAATCGATGTAACGATTACGAGCGACGGCAATGCGGTTCTCCGTGCCTTCTAATTGCACCATGAGATTTTGGTAGAGCGTGCTTGCTTTGAGATCAGGATAATTTTCCACAATCATTAATAGTCTTGAAAGTTGACCTTTCATCGATTGCTGTGCAAGTTCATACGCTTCAAATTTTGCAGGATCTTGAAAGTCTGTTGGATTGATCTGCATCTCATTGAGCTTGGCACGAGATGCCGCAATTTCTGTAAAGATCGATTCTTCGTGTGTCGAATAACCTTTCACCGAATTTGCTAAGTTATTGATAAGATCAGCTCGGCGTTTATATTGATTGATGACTTCCGCCGCCGCGGCTTCCTGATTTTCATCGAGGGTTTGAATCGTATTGTAATAACCCATTGTCATAAATCCGAGGATAATCACAATAAGTGCGAGGGGAATAAAAGCCCAGTTTTTTGATGTCGTCATAATGCAAAAACTTATTGAAAGTGGTTAGAAATTCGTGATGGATGATTATTGCCCATCGTTTGGTGTATTGAGATTAAAAAGCGAAGGTTAATGCTTTTTTGGATACAAGTTTAATTGAAAATGATTTTAGCACTATTTACGAAAAGATTATTGAGCGGAATAACCTTTTTTTAAAATATCGTGAATTTGGTTTTATAGTGC
>DXHP01000087.1 GCA_019113305.1 Candidatus Ignatzschineria merdigallinarum
ATTGGAATTGGAAATTTAAAAATCCATTCAGGTTCTTTTTCTTCAAGATATTTGAAAGGATCTTCTACAATCGCAATATCCGGATAAGATCTTTGAAGAGAAACAACAGTATCCACAACACCAGCAATAAGCTCAAAAGTTGAATGATTAGATAAGTACTCTGGGAAACGATGTTTCTGTGCTAATAATTCTACTGCCGGCAATAAAGAGCCATATTTTTCCATAAATTCGGCATAATCAGTAAAACAGAGTTGAATAACCCGACCAAAATTATCCTGACTATTTTGAACTAAGCGCCAAGGCAAACCACCTTGATTCATTACTGCACCTAAGAAATCTCGATTCTTTCCCTCGACAGATTCAATTTTCTTTAGATTCCAATAATCAAAGCCATTTTCTATTAAAAGAGTACGTTCAGCTACATCTGTAATTTTAACACCAATAAACTGATAGATAGCCTCCCAGTTCCACTGTCTCTCGTAGCTACGTCTAAAAAACTCACTTGCCAATAACACAAAGGCAGCACCGTAATAAGTATTTAACTGAGTGTTATTAGCTGCTAAGCCCCGATAATAACCACTGAAAATACTTTTAAGACTTTCAAGTTCCTCGGTTGCTAACTGATAACCATACAAGGGGCGCCCGTCTATTTTTGAATTATCTTTCTTAATGATTCGATTAATCTGAAAGTCATGAAACCAGTTTTCAAAAATAGTTTTTTGGGTCATATTCTTTGATATCCTCTATTAAATAGCTTTGTTTAATATAATATTGCTAGCAGTATCTAATTTACATCATTAATATACATAGTGTCATCAATGATTACTAGCTCTACAAATTTGTCATTTCATGGTGACATCTCTATTAACCAAAATAGTCAAATAAATTCTATACATAACCTCGTTAAAATATTTAGCAATTATGGTTTTTTTATAAAGCAGCCTTCCAACTCGGCTTCTTCAAAGCCTGAATCACAAATGGTATTGTGCAAAACACAATAAATCCGCCTGTCACAATCCCGATATATTGCGTTGGGTTCCCGATGGGTAGCTGATTAGGGGGGACAAAGGAGACAATAAAGGCAAAGGTTGCGCCGATTAATCCTGTGACTGCCACGATAATCATACCGATGTTGCCGCCGGGTACTTTGTAAGCTCTCGGAAGATCGGGTTCTGTATAGCGAAGCTTAATGCCAGTAAGATACATTAGGATATACATCACAACATAGAGCGTAATCGTCATTGCTGAAAGTAGGAAAAAGGCCACACTGACATCTTTTAAGATGAAATAGAGTGATGAGAGAATGGTAACAATCAGCCCCTGAATGATCAGAATGTTTTGCTGAACGCCCTGTTTATTCGTTCTGGCTAAAAATGGCGGAATTTCTCCCTCTTGCGCTGTTTGAAGGAGTCCTGTGCTTGGCCCTGATATCCATGACATCACACTTGCCAATGCACCAAAGGCGATAAATAGTCCCAAAGGAACTAAAAGCCAATGTAAATTAAAATGTGTTAATGCCGCATCGAAGGCCTGCATTAAGCCTTGATTCAGATCGATCTCACTATTAGGGATCATGATAGCAAGCGCCGATGACCCTAAGATAAAGACAATTAAGATAATAAAAGCCGCTAAAAAGATCGCTTTTGGATAATCTCGCTTAGGATTTTTAAGCTCGCTTGCATGCACTGCCTGCACTTCAACGCCCGCAAAAAGCAGGACGATAGCACCTAAAAATGCAAGTGATGAGAGATCGGTGATGTGCGGTGATAATCGAGCATGAGCGCCGGAGCTCTCTTTGACGGTATGCATCTCAAACATATAGTTCGGATTATCACCAAGGAGCCAAAATAGCCCTAAAACTGCAATCAAAATGCCGGGGAGCAAAGTCCCGAGAATTGTGCCGATTGCTGTTATTCGACTGGCAAAGCCGGTTCCGCGTAAGGAAGCAATCGTGGCTAACCAATAGAAAACGATAATAATCGTTCCTGTGTAAATGCCATTATTTGCAAGCTCAGGTTTACCAATAAAGTACGCAAGGGCTGCGGCGCCAAAAGCAAGAACAGTGGGATACCAAACCACATTTTGCATCCATTGAAGCCAAATGGCTGTAAAGCCTAATTTTGTCCCAAATGCTGCACTCACCCAAGTATACACACCGCCTTTTTTACTACTAAAAGCGCTGCCGAGTTCAGCTGCCACTAATGATGCCGGCAAAAGAAAGAGCAGAACAGAAAATCCAAGATAGAAGAACATTTCTGTTCCCTCCTTGGCAATCATCGGCAATCCTTTCAAACTACAAACTGCGGCCACTGTCATAATGGCTAATGTCCATGAAGACATCTTCTTCAATTTCATCTTTCCTACCCAATTTAGGGATTTGATAGCATTAAAGCCCAGCATTACACTGGGCTTTACTCTTAATTATTACATTAATGTTTGTTGATGTTTGCTGACGTTTATTAATGCTTCAGTAAGCGATTACGCCTTAAACCTAACCACGACCACCATGATCGAAGTGTTGGTTCTCTTCATTCGCTGTTTGCACAACCGCAATAGGATGTTTCTCGAAGTAATCAAGCGAGCGCTGAACATCTTCTACAAACATCTCAGCCATACTCATACTAAAGCCATGACGAAGCACAAGACGCATAATGACAGTCTCTTCCATGTTTGGTAGCATTGAGTAAGCAGCAACCTGCCAACCGCGCATACGAAGTCGATCTGAGAGATCGTAGAGGCTGTAATTTTTCGAAGATGCTTTTTGCGTCCATGAAATTGCCGG